>JABIYQ010000353.1 GCA_018702715.1 Desulfobacula sp.
AAAGATCGGATGGTGAAATTTGAAAATATTTCGCTGTGATTTCCTGAATACGCTCAGGTCCGATCTGGGGACGAAGTTTATTTGCAAGAATGGATTGTACAATAGAAATATCCATTTTGTTCCCGTAAAGGGATGCATGACTTTTGATTTTTTCAATTTGATGGATCATGTTTTTCAGGTCATTGGTTGAGCTCGCCAGGAAGAATGTTGCGTCCTCTTGAAAGTGAATCCCTTGCTGTTTTGCCATTTGGTGGATCACGTTCATTTTCGTTTTTTGATCTGGCGCCTTTATTTCAGTAATCAGACCCCATTCAAGACGTGAACGCAGTTGGGGCAGGAGATTTTTGATCTGGTTTGGCGGTGTGGAGGCGGCAACCACCAACTGGCGTTTTGATTCTAGAAATTGAGTACAAAGAGAAAGCAACTCTTTTTGTGATTTATAGTGAGAGGTGACGGTCTGGATATCGTCCAGTAACAGAAACCGAGGCGTTTTTTCTTCTCCCCAGAAGCCGTTAATCCTATCAGGGGAAGTTTTTTCGAATTGGGAGACAATGTTTTCAGCCGACAGGTAAACGACCTTATTATCAGGGTTCTTTTTCATGGCCTCATTGCCGATGGCATGCAAAAGATGGGTTTTTCCAAAGCTCCATTTGCTAAAGATATAAAGAGGATTATACTTGTAGGAAGGATTGTTTGCAACATCAAGCGCTGAAGAGCAGGCCAACTTATTGGAATGGGCTGTGACGAAGTCGGAAAAGGTGCACGACGGATCCAGTCCTGAGGGAAACGACATTTTTGAACTTCGAGGGATATGTTGCGTCTGTTTTTTTGTCTTTTTTCCAGCGGCCTGGTAAGAAAAACGGATGGCCGGGCGGGCGCCAACGATATTTCGCAAGAACTGCTGTATATGCTCGCTGTAATTTTCAGAAAGCCATGATGCAATAAATTTGTTTGGGACCT
The DNA here is from genome assembly GCA_018702715.1 of Desulfobacula sp. Lineage (GTDB taxonomy): Bacteria > Desulfobacterota > Desulfobacteria > Desulfobacterales > Desulfobacteraceae > Desulfobacula. The sequence continues at coordinate 961 of JABIYQ010000353.1, forward strand.
CAATAACAGCCAATTCTGGGGTGATTTCAAGCAAAGATGCTTGTGACAGCCACGTTTTGAACTCGGGTTTTGGGATATTGTCCCGGATATTCCGTTTTATTTGGTCCCATATTTCGTTTTTGGTTGTCATGGAAATCAATTGTGGGTTAGTAAAAAGGTTTTTGTAAAAACAGTGTATTATATAGTTTTTTTTAAAAGATAGCAATTATAATTTATCTTTAAGCAAGGGGAGGAAAACATGACTTATTCAATCGCGTTAGCTGGGAAAGGGGGTACCGGCAAAACCACTACAGCGGGTATGCTGGTCAAATATCTGGTGGAGAAAGGGAAAACCCCTGTCCTGGCTGTGGATGCCGATGCCAATGCCAATCTGAACGAAGTGCTGGGAATCGATTCGGGCGAAACACTGGGAGATGCCAGGGAAGATATGAAGACGGGTGTTGCGACGGGTATGACCAAAGATGTGTATATGGAAATGAAGCTTCAACAAGCGGTTGTAGAGTCCAGTGGCTTTGACCTAATTGTCATGGGCCGTCCCGAAGGGGCGGGATGTTATTGTGCGGCCAATACCCTTTTGACCCAATATCTGGAAAAACTTATTGACAATTACAGCTATCTGGTAGTTGACAATGAGGCGGGGATGGAGCATATCAGCAGGCTGACCACCAATAACATCGACGTGCTCCTGGTGGTGAGCGACGCCACAAGGCGTGGCTTACAGGCGGCCCATCGTATTGTGGAATTAACAAAAGCCCTAAAATTGAACATCAGCCGGAAAGTGGTTATGGTTAACCGTGCCAAAGAAGGCCAATCAGACGCTTTAGATGAGGCACTCGGCCAATATGATCTGGATTTTATCGGCACTGTCCCGGAGGATTCAGAAGTGCAGCAGTTTGACCTGGAAGGCAGGCCGACCATTGAATTGCCCCGCGAAAATGGGGCCGTTAAGGCAGCATACCGCATTTTTGATGAGATAATTCAATAAAAACACATCATATCGTATATTTTTTTGGTTACATACAATATGTGGGGTTTTCAAATGTTTGGTAAAACCTTTTAAATTACAGGCAAAAACCCCTTGACAACGTTTCAATAATTTTCTATTTTACGCGCAATGACCTCGAAAGCAGAGGTATTTTTTTGTGCTTACTATGTTAAATTTTTCACAAGTGAGTTTCTTTTCTTCAGATAGAGGAAATTTTCCTTTATTCTTATCGTCTAATAGATGATTTTTTCATAAAGGAAAGATGGTTTTTATAAGAGGCGGCGGCGATAAGCCGCAGATTGTGAACAAACAAAGAATCCAAGAAGGAGGTATAAAAAATTGGCCTTTGAGATTCCCGAACAGCCCTATTCAGGAAAAATAGGGGAA
>JABIYQ010000643.1 GCA_018702715.1 Desulfobacula sp.
AGACCCTTGAGCAAATCATACAAACCGCCACCCAGGAAGCAGTGGATGTAATCGGTTTAAGCATTATGTCCGGGGCACATCTGCCTATATCAAAAAAGCTGATTGCTATGATGAAAGACCAGGGGCTTGATGATGTTTGCCTGACTGTAGGCGGAGTCATTCCTTATCAGGATATTCCAAAATTAAAAGAGATGGGAGTTAGTGAAGTGTTTCCCGGCGGAACTTCTTTTGAAAAAATTACTAAAGGCATAAATAGTCTTTGTTGAGTAAAAATATCATTTCCCATAATAGAGAGGTAAAATAATGGGTGTAGCAAAATATATCAAGGATGAAAGAGGTGCAATAAAAGAGGTGATCTACCAGTCCGGTATAAAGGTAAAACCAGCCTATGGGCCTGAAGATCTTGAGAAATCAGGATTTACATATGAAAAAGACCTGGGTGCCCCGGGTGAATACCCCTTTACCCGCAGCCTTCATCCGCAAAGTTATAGAAGCCGTGCCTGGACCACAAGGCAGTACACTGGATTCGGTACACCCGAAGAGACCAATGAACGGTTCAAGCTCATGATCGCAAATGGTCAGAATGGCCTGAACGTTGCCTTTGACCTGCCAACCCAGATGGGATATGACTCAGATCATCCTCTGTCTGAAGGTGAAGTCGGGCGGGTGGGCATGGCCATTGACTCACTTAAAGATTTTGAAACCGCTTTTGCAGGAATTCCTTTGGACCGCATAGGGTCCGGGTTAACCATCAATGCCGTAGCCACCATTATGATGGCTATGTATCAGGCAGTAGCAGAAAAATTTGGATATTCCAAAGATCAGATTTCTACTACTCCCCAAAATGATATTTTAAAAGAAATGATCGGTCGGGGTGCCTGGATTTTTCCTGTAGAGCATGGGGTTAGACTTGTTGGAGACTCCATAGAGTATGCTGTAAAGGAACTGCCCAAATCAAATCCTGTCAGCCTGTGCGGATACCATATCCGAGAATCCGGAGCCACACCGGCCCAGGAAATAGCCTATGCTTTCGAGATTGCCAAGGCATACATAGACAATGTTGTGCAAAGAGGTATCAAACCTGAAGATTTTGTAGGACGTTTTTCCTTTAACTTTAATGTGTATGGAAACCTTTGGGAACAGATTGCCAAGTTTCGGGCCGCTAGAAAACTCTGGGCAAAAATGCTGAAAAATGAATATGGTGTTAAAGACAAAAAGAAACTTTTTTTAAGAGGATTATTTGGTGGTGGCGGTTCAGGCCTTACCAAGGAACAGCCTGAGAACAATATCATGAGAGGAGCCTATTATGCTCTGGGAGCAGCCCTGTCAGGTGCCCAGACAACTGCCTTGTGCTCCTTTGATGAAGCCTATACCATCCCCACGGAGCGCTCTGCTTTGCTTTCGCTTCGAACCCTTGAAATGCTTATGGATGAAGTTGGCTTAAGGGATACTGTTGATCCCCTTGCAGGATCATATTTTATTGAAACCCTTACCCTTGAAATGGAAGAAAAAATCCTTGAGGAGATGAAAGAAGTTCAACAAATGGGCGGGATGGTAAATTGTATATCAAACGGTCTCATCCAGAGAAAAGTATCAAAGCAGGCCTATGAATTTGAAAAAGGACTGCAGTCTGGAGAATATAAAAAAGTGGGTCTTAATCCTTCCGCAAAGGATGATTCATCACTCGATTCAACAAGTGGGCAGGCTGAAAAAACCGACGCTGGCACTGTGGAACTCCATGAATATAACGAAGAATGGGCCAAAAAATCTAAGGCTAATTTAATAGAACTCCGGGCAACCCGAAATAACAAGGATGTTAAAGAAAGCCTTAAAGCTCTTGAAAAAGCAGCCAAAGGCCGCGATAATGTCATGCCCTATCTTGTTAAATGCTGCCATGCATATGCCACTGTGGGGGAAATGGCAGGTGTATTCCGACAGACCTTTGGCGAATGGAAAGAACCTGAATTTTATTAATTAGATTGATGAGTTTCTAAATTTTTAAAATAGATGAAACAATGGCTAAGGAAAAAGTTCCATATACAAGGCACAGGTTTTAAGCAGGCACGAAGGCATACATATAGTATATCGAGTGTCTGATTAAAACCTGAAACGCAGTAGATGGGGCTTTTTACAACGCCATTTGGAGGTGTAATTTGGAGCAAGCAACTTACCGTTTAGGTTGTGATATTGGCGGCACTTTTACCGATTTTGTTCTGGTAAATAATATAACAGGAGAATTTCATACAAATAAATGCCTGACCACTCCTTCGGATCCGTCGGATGCTATTGAACAGGGCATAAGACAACTTGCTGAAATCTTGCCTGGATTTATGGATAATGTTGAAGAAATAATTCATGGAACCACGCTGGTTATTAATGCGATTATTGAAAGAAAAGGAGCCAAAACCGGTCTGATAACCACAAA
>JABIYQ010000174.1 GCA_018702715.1 Desulfobacula sp.
AGTGGATCTTTGTCGCTTCTTTTTAAAATATGGCTTTGATATCCCATTGAATCCCTATTAATGTAGTCGCGGCAATATCCCGCCCTGGTGTATGACCACCAGGGTATCTTTTGACTATTCTTTCTATTTGAAGGGAAATTACGTTCTATCAACGGGCCCAAAAAAATTTGCCAGCCTGCCAGTTGCAGTGCTGCTTTTTTTAAAAGCCCCCTGACCTGGGTATGGGGCATATAGGGGAAACCGTTTTCATCCATTCGAAGCCCATGAAGATTGCCCCCCAGTAAAATTGTACCATCGCCTACATGAAAATCAGACAAATGCTCTATTTCATAATCAATTGTCCAGTAATATAAATCAGGCATCTTTATCCTCCCTTATAGTAAAGGCCGCCAGTTCAAGAATATCAAAAGCAGCGGTTTCGTGTATGATATAGTCTTCTCTTTCTATGTGAAGATTTCGTTTGTCCCACAAGGGAAAATCTCCATCTGCTTCTTCAATAAGTTTCCACAGCCATGGGTGCCTGGTCAATTGCTCATCCTCTTTCCTGAAAAAAGAGTATACAATCGTATTTCTTGTCTGCTCAGGTCCTTTACTAAGACTTTCGTAAATGTGGAATAATTTCCGCTTTGAGCCTTCCCCTTCAATCACATGGGAATTGATATTTTTAAAATCTGCCAGTGTATAGGGCCGCTTTGTCCGGTATGATATCTGTTTTATACCGGCTTTGGTCCTACCCATCTCTTTGAAATATTGAGTTCGCCGTGCAAAAAGAGGGGAGGTATATGATGACTGCTGGTGAAGATGCCAGTCTATTGCAGATTTTGAACAGTCTGATTCTCCTGATTCTTTTTGTTTTTCTTTTAACCGGAGGAACCCTTTTGCATTATGAATAATGTCTTCACCCATCTGCATGACCCTGCTGATGGGAAAGGTATGAGGAATAATAACAACGCCTGCACATGAGGGATATCCATTTTCTTCAAGCGCTGAAAGGGCTTTTTCCACAATCTTCGGCCAGATTCGAGCCGGAACTGCCACGACCATATCATCTCCGGCCATTAAAAGGGGCCTTATCTTCAAATGCTGATCTCCCTTATTCCCCCCTGTCAAGCCCCAATATGGTTTCCAGTTGGTGGATAGATCCTGTATCAGCCCTTTCCATATGCCGGCAATCAATTCTTCAAGGCCTGCAGCGAATCCACCCAGGCATTCAAAGCCTTTTTTCTTGACTTTTTCTTTGACCCGTTCACCCAGGTTATTGATATCAATTACAATAAGGGCCAAAAGATCATTATCCTCTCCTTCTTTTTTTTGAACAAGAGTTTTCAGGTCATCCGGGAATATATCTTGAAAACCGATTTCCCTTGCCTTAAGATACAATGATTCAAGTAATGTAACGCTGCCTGCTGACATATCCGCTCTAAACCCTGTATAGGTATGATAGTTTGAAGCGCATTCTTTACATGCAGCCTCAGTGCCGGCTAATTTTGCACTTATTTCCCTTTTCCCGCAGAAATTACACTCTGATATCCCGGGATCTGGCTGTTTATAATCCCCTGCATCCATGTCCCCACATTTATACCTGCCGATTTGCTTTTGAAGTTTCTGCCAGATAATAAAATCAGGGTGGTTTTCCCCCCCTGAGGTATTTTTATGGTCATCAACTTCCTCAACTATGGCCCAGGCAATTTCCAGACCCGGTGGAGCCATATCCAATACACGGTTTTTAAATTTAACAGCTAATTCCTTGTCACTTGACCAGGCAAGGATATTCCCGCCTGCAGAGAAAACAATATGAATTTGTTTTAAGTCTGCACATTCCTTCTGCCACCTTGCAAGTGCCAGGCTGGCACCAGCGATTATTTTCAGGTTGTTGGTTTCAAATATATAGTTTTGGATTCCCATGGCATCAATCAATACATAATATTTTTTCATTTATGACCTCTATTTTTCTTTTTTGGTCTTTTTTTTCTCTCGACAATCTTCACATCAAGGGTTTGCGGTTCACCCTCCTCCGGGTCGGGGAGCAAAGTCTTACTGTTGTTGGCGAACCAGATATAGGTTTTGGGCTGATCTTTTTGTTCTAAATTTTTCCATGAAATTTCCTTATCAGGTTCTAAATTTTGCCCCAGCGGATAGGTTATGGGGATATCTTCTTTGTTTAATGACTGTTTCAGCCCCTCTCTTGCACCGTGAAACCGCATTATCCGCCGCAAATATTTCAAATGTATATCTTCCGGATCAGTTTTGCTTTTCTGCCATGCATAAACTCTGTTCTGCCAGTCATCACATTCCAGAAGCACAGGTTCCCCAGTGTCTTTGTTAAAATCAAGGCTTTCGATTCCTGAAAGCGTAAAATAAGTACTCCCGAAAAAAGGTCTTGCATGGCCTAATTTATGGTACCAGTCATTGTTCTTTGATTCATTGTCCTTTGATGAATTCACAGAATCTCCATTTTTAAAAAAGCCCAGCAGAGAAGTCAATAAAAGCCCGAATTCATCCTCTGTTAAATTCATTACCCGAACAGTGGCTTTATATTTAATGGAATCCTTTTCTGTAGCCATCATCACCTCAGCTTGTGACCATTGGGTCTTGTTGCTGTCCGGATCAGGATTTTCAAAAGAAAAATCACCAGTACTTAAATCTTCATTATCCCACATTTTTTTGTACCAATATGGATCATGCCAAAAAAATTTCCTCCTGATTTTTGCAGTAGCATCATTATATCTTTTCCCTTGATCTATATAAAATTGAGATGCTTTGGGAGTCTGGGATGCAAGGATACGTAAATTCTTTTGGACGAGCTTTTTTATCGTTTTTTCGCCTATTTGGATTTCCTCATCTCTGATCGTTTCGATATCAGGGCCGATTGCCATCTCCACCCATAGCCTGCCTTTCATGCTCTTCTCGGTGTTACTTTCATCTGCCCAGCCCGCAAGGCTTCTCACAGGACAATCCTCCACCGACTGTCCGTTATTGGTATTGTCAACAACGGTTTTTACCTCCCCGATTTTCCTTAGATATCTGTAATGACGTCCAATCGAGGTGATCCCATCGTCATCCGCCTTAAAATATACAAAATCCCCCTGTTTTAATCCTTTCATTTTCAGGATATCCCTGGATAATTCTTTTTCTTCCTTATCCTGTCGGTTTTGAGCAAGCAGCGACATTTCCTTAACCGCCTCTTTAAAATCGGATAGAATATCCTCACCTAATATAAGCGGTTTTTCTTTTAAATTATCAGGACTGATGTTGACAACATGATACCTGTTCAAATGTAATTGTGCTTTCTTAGATCGATTATCTTTAAATTGATTTTGCCCGTCCTGACCTGACCAGCAGGGGAAAGTAACCCACTTTCCAGATTTTTTTTCCGCTGATGTATTTATATCAACCAAATAATTTCTATGTTTTTTAATATTTTTATAGTAAATGAAACCTTCTATCCCCTCTTTATTTTTTTTATATTCCGGGATCTCTTTTTCAGCATCTCCTTTATAGCAGACTGCCTTTGTTGAAGGTGATACTGGCGCGATGATCTCAATCTTTAAGTTTTCATTTTCAATCTTCGAAACAAAAATGATAGCTTTATCTTTTTCCTGCTTACAATTTTCACCAAGTTTAAATTCTCCTGGATATTTATTTTGTAAGTCTATCGCATGTTTTATATCCATAAATACGATTTTATCTCCGTGACTACCTTTCAAACTCTTATTCTTGGGACCAAACAATGAATTTTTATTTACACGGTTTTCATTCACAACCAATATTTCCTGTTCGATTTCCTGAATTTTTAACCCCTCGTCATCTTTAATAAGATACCCTTTCCGCACCGGGTCTTTAACTCTTTCAAGGATCTGCCTGTTTTGAAATTGCGTAATGGGCGAGGAATTGATTGTCCGCATGAGGTTGCTTAAATATCCTCTGATGCGTGATCCCGGAATCGCCAGTCTGCCTTCCGGTGTTTTATAGGCCTTTATTTTTTTAGGCTTACCCTCTATCTGTTCGCCGGGGATTATAAAGGGAGTGACAAAATGAATATCAATTTTAATCTTTCCGGTAAAAAGATTGTTTTGAAATAAAGCATGGGTAGGCAGTTCATTGGTTTTGACAATTGGCCCTTTTTCACGCAAGGGAACAAAAACGTAAGGATTTATAAAGTGACTTCGGTGCATTTACGCCTCCTTTATTCTTTAATTATTCAGTATCCTGTCTAAAAACAGCTCCTCAAACCTTGCTGAATCCACTTTATAGCAGACCCAGGTTACCTCTTTCATTTTATCTTTAAACAGACGGGTAGGCCGGTAGTCTGCTATTGTCATGCCTGATGTAAATTCGCCTTTGTCTTCCACTTCGACAATAAATTGATCAGCCTGACAGAGGGTGGGGTCAATGGCATACCCCACAGCAAGAGGATCATGAAGATAACATCCATCCAGACCTTCATTGCGAAAATAAAAATCCATATACAGCTTTGAAATATCCCGGATAAACTTGAGCTGTGTATCATCGGGTCTGTCACGCAGCCTTTTTTGTAAAACCTTCCTTCTAAATCGGACCTGGTGAGTCACATCCAATCCGATGAAAGTCAAGGGCAGTTTTTCATGCCATGATCGGATTCCTGAGGACTGCGGTGTTCTGCAAAACTCGACCACTTTTCGTGCCGATGTGGGATTTGCATGTATGTTAAACTCTGAGGTTTGGCTTCGATTCCCTTCCTGAAAAAAGACTCCACCCATGCAGATGATTTCTTTAAGCCGGCAGACCGCATCAGGGAATACGTCAATCCAGTGCGCCACATTAGTCAGTGGACCTGTGGTGATGAGGGTTATGGTATGAGAGGCATGTCCGTAGACAATATCACGAAACAGGATTGCGGCATCATCGTGAAACCCTTTATTTGAATCAGTCTCATTAATACCTCCCAGGCCGTCAGGACCATGCACATCAGAGGCATCGATTGCACCGTCTGCCAAAGGTTCGCCCCGGGCAACGGGTGGCAGGTCAGGATACCGTTCTTTAACCCAATCCCTGACAGTATTCAGGACCAGGACGGTATTTTTCGCACTCTGGTCCGCATCAACATTCCCCCCGGTTGTGGTAAGACCCATGACTTGAATCTCAGGGGACTTCATCGCCAGAATAATTGCCAGTGCATCATCAACCCCTGTATCCATGTCAAGGATTACTCTTTTAGGTTTCCCTGCAATCCCTTTTTTTGCTAATCCGGCCATACGTCTCAATTTTGACCTTGCAATCGAAATCATGTTGAACGAACGTTTAAGATAATCACAAAAAAGGTCTGCTTCAGGAAACTCAAGATTGTCAGATTTAAGTTCAATTTCATATTCTTTAACTGCGGGGGTGTTCTGACCGGGCAAGTACCCCTTTACAAGATCAAGGTGAAGATAGGCTATAACTTTGACCGAACTCATAATATTGACCGTGGTTCTCTCGACTTCAAGCGTAAGGATATGATCTATCGAACCTGTCCCTGTAAAAATTCTTAACGTCGAAAGAATCTCCTCCGCCAACCCTTGCGTCGTGGTTTTATTATCCCTGTCCGGTTCGACTCGAACAGGCTCTGTCTTTAGATAAATCACTTCTTTGTTGGGTCCTATGGATTGCCGTTTTAGTGTCAAATAAGAATCCGGATTGTTTTCATTTTTTCTTTTCCGGCAAACCACGCCCTGGGCTTCCAGATTTAAATCCGCGGTGTCATAATATAGATCAGAATACTTCTCGGTTTTTTCCAAATAACATTGATATCCTGCAAAATTTTTCAGTCTGGTTAAAATTAAGAATAAATCACCTGCCATCTGGTCATTTTTAAAAACAAATTTGTATTCCCACGCTGCCATGAATTGACTCCTTTTTTCAAGCATCATTAATTCATTGCAAGACATATGCATTTCACAAATATCAATTAAAATCGCCTAGTTCAAACTTTGGCAATAAACCTGTACCCTGGGATGATTTAAATTCAGTGCATACTTATAGACCGTCCGTATTTTATTTAATTTTGAATCAAAAAAATTTTCAGATTGAGGCCACAAAACCCTAGATCTGATTGCATAATCAAGCAATTCATTTATCTGACCGGTTTCAACATAGATATCGTTCTCTTTAATGATTTTTATTAACGCAGCTTTACCGTAGGCTATATTTGCCTCGAGTGTTTGTATAAAATTCTTCCATTTTGCTGATGGGAAAAGTTTTATCTTCTCATCAGAACTGCTTTCATCAATGCAATACGCTTTTGCAGGCTCTGAAGAACTGTCAATTTTGACAAGGTTTCTGGCTTCAGCTACATAGGCCAGATGTCTAAAGGTTGGGAAACCATAATCTTCTTCATCAAATCCTGATTTTTTTTTCCTCATGTCGTCTTTTATTGATTGAAGGTTATTATTGTTTTTGTAAGAGCGGACATCTTCAACGCTTCTTTTAAATTCAACCAGGACTTGTAAAGCTCGTTGGTCCAGGGCACCGGGCTTCAGAGAAGAAATCCAGTCCTCATAGTAAACCAGTTCCTCACTTACCACTCCTAACCGCTTTCCAAGAGTTGCCTTGACACCTATAACAACAGCCTGCTTGCCATAGGATTTTATTTTACTGATTATATGCTCAAATCCTCCGTCTCCCGAGGCAAGGATAAAGGTAGAAATATCTCTGCTGTGGATTAACAGCTCAACACAATCACAAGCAAGTTTTATATCCGCACTGCCCTTGACGATCCTTTTTTCTCCAGCCTTATCGTTATCCCTGAAACTTCTGGTTTGAACAAACACCGGATCAATATCCTGAAAGGAGAATCTTTCCATATCTCCTTCATGCTGGTAGTCGGACCAATTTGCATAAGCACGGGCTACAGCTATCTGGCCATATCGACGAGCAATTTTTTTTAATACAATGATGTCAGGCAAACTTTTCAGATGATTCACTGCACTATACTTTATATTTTCCCAGTCAATAAATAATGCTACGGTTTTGTGTTTCATCTTTCAGCTCCTTCATAAAAGCGATTTATTATCTACAAGAAAATTGCATCTCACAAGTTTAAGGATTAACATTCATTTTCATTTATTCGTTTAAAACAATTGAATAGCATGGTTACCTGTTTTTAAACTGTTTCCTCCCCCTTAATTATATCTTTTTCTACAATATAACTCCGTCCTTCCTTAGTGGCATTACGACACGCCGTACGTAAGAGAATTTCAAGATCCCGGAAATTTCCTTTGTCAAAATCTGTGTCGACAATTTTTTTTAACGCTTTTTTGCCTACTTCCTTTATTTTTATTCCAGGGTTAAACGCTGGCAAATTAAGCATTGCATCAATAATCAAATTAAATTTGTCCTTTCTTTCATTCAAAGAAGGAACATGAATGATGAAATTAAAACGCCTGAACAGATCGTTTCTAAAATAATTCACATCTCCTGGAATATTTTTTGTCCATTTGTCAATGGGAAGGTTGGTGGCTGCGACCACAAGTGTAGGACAAAAAACAGGGCTACCGTACCATCCCCGGGGGGTTACCTGATAATCGTCAAGATAGGCAAGAAGTTTTGCCTGTATTTGAGGACTTGCATCACCTATCTCGTCAAAAAACACAATCCCGCCTAAACTTTCCATGAGAAAGCCTTTGCCTCCAAGAGGGGATGATCCGGTATAAGTACCGGCACACCAACCAAACATGTCATATTCAAAAACATCTTCCCGCTCAAGATATTCCGGAATCGGGATTCGTCTAAACGGCCGGGACTGATCATCGGATGTGCCCTGGGTCATGTGCCAGGCAAGATAGCGTGCAATCAATGTTTTTCCAACACCCGAAGGTCCCAAAAGAAGAACTTTAGGCAATCGGTTTCTGTCAACATAAAACTTGTTTTGTTCCAGGGCATCTTTTATCAGTTTGGAAATGCTATTTACCTCGTCATTCAGGTTAAAATCTTCATTGCCAACTTTAAAAGAAAACCTGAGAAGGTTATCTATTTCAGCTAAAACCATCTTCCTCCTCTCTTTGGTTTTCTGGCCCATCACTTCAAGATAAACGGCTTTGCATTCATCGAGCTGATCAAGTACTTCCGACATCCTACCTGAAGGCGGGATAGTCAAAAATGCCGGATCATAACCTGCAATCTGAGCAAAAGGATTTTCCGGATTATAGATAATCCATTGTCCTACTTTAAGTCCGATTTTTTCCTTTTTTATTGCCGGGAGGAACCAGTCGCTGATCTGGCTTTTAATCCACTCTTCCCAATCTTCAGGTGTATTCCCAGGTATAAAAAGAAATCGATATATTATCTCTTTTTCTTCGATCAACCCACATCGCCAGGATAAAATTGATGCCGGATCGATGGGCGATGCATTCCACAGTATGATGACTTTCAATGGTGTTTTTTTGCTGATCCACGGTTTGGGGCAATTTCTGGAATACTCCGTAAAATCTTGATTTTTTGTTATTTTAATAAAGATAATATCTGATATCTCTGATAGTTTTTTTACTGCTTGATATAACGTTTCATCGTCCCAATCCTGCTTTTCAGCAGGATAAAAATCTCTGTTGGCCTTTTTTTTGTTTTTCATCAATCTTTTCCAATTCGCGAACAAATCTTGTCATATACTGTTTCAAGCATCTGGTTGCTCAGATTAACTTTATTGCTTAAAACCCGCAATCGCTGCTCAGGGTCAAGAGATTCAAAGTTTTTCTTTTTTGCATTTTCTAAATCTTCTCTTGTAAAATCGTTATACATCAAACCATTTGGGTGCGGCTCTTATGGGCCAAGTTAAAACAGTTGCAAATAGAGGGGTTCAGCCTTATCTCCATAGGTTTTGCGCCACTTCCTGGCAAGATAATCCAGCTGGCAAGGGCTATCTGACCTGATTTTAAA
>JABIYQ010000072.1 GCA_018702715.1 Desulfobacula sp.
ACTTTTCATCCAAACACGAGTTTTCGGTCGGGAATTAATTAAAACGCTTGCTGAAATCTTTGAATTAGGATTCCAAGATAGGAACAAGCAATATGATGGGAATAAGCGATATGAGGCAAACAAACCATACTCCCATCCACATGCCATTTTAATCCATAGGGGTTAATTCTCTGCCGCTTGAGGCGTTATTTATGTGATAGTGTTGTCGATATAGCAGGGTTGTCCTATTGATCAAATTTTAATGATAAATTTTTACTGATAAACAGTTACTGATAAACATTATCAAACAGCATTAAATTTTTTTTAAATATTAAAGGAGAGTTCTTATGTCTGAAAAGAAAAAATTAACCAACAATGTCGGTGCTCCTGTTTGTGACAATCAGAATGTAATGACGGCCGGACCAAGAGGCCCACAATTACTACAGGATGTCTGGTTTCAGGAAAAGTTAGCCCATTTTGATCGGGAAGTCATACCCGAGCGTCGTATGCATGCAAAGGGTTCGGGTGCTTTTGGTACCTTTACTGTAACACATGATATCTCCAATTTTACTAAAGCTAACATCTTTTCCAAAATTGGCAAAAAGACGGATCTTTTTATACGTTTTTCCACAGTGGCGGGAGAGCGTGGAGCAGCTGACGCTGAAAGGGACATCCGGGGATTTGCAATGAAGTTCTATACTGAACAAGGCAATTGGGATCTGGTGGGAAACAATACACCTGTATTTTTCTTAAAAGATCCACTCAAATTCCCTGATCTTAACCATGCTGTAAAACGAGATCCTAAAACCAATATGAGAAGCGCAAAAAACAACTGGGACTTTTGGACATCTCTACCAGAATCGCTTCATCAGGTGACAATAACCATGAGTGAGAGAGGAATACCTTTTTCTTATCGCCACATGAACGGTTATGGCAGTCATACTTTCAGCTTGATTAATGATGCTAATGAAAGATTCTGGGTAAAATTCCATTTCAAGACCCAGCAAGGGATTAAGATTTTAACAGATGAAGAAGCCGAAGCAATTGTTGGAAAAGATCGGGAAAGTCATCAACGAGATCTTCTGGAGAGCATTGATAAAGGTGATTTTCCTAAGTGGAACATGAAAATTCAGGTGGTACCTGAAAAAGATGCTTCAAAATTCCCCTTTAACCCGTTTGATCTTACCAAAGTCTGGCCCCATGGAGACTATCCGCTTATAGATGTGGGCGTGCTGGAACTAAATAAGAATCCGGAAAATTATTTTGCTGAAGTTGAGCAAGCTGCATTTAATCCTTCCAACATTGTCCCGGGCATTGGTTTTTCACCCGACAAAATGTTACAGGGACGGCTCTTTTCTTATGGAGATGCACAAAGGTATCGTCTGGGTGTTAATCATCACCTAATTCCAGTGAACCAGGCACGTTGCCCTGTTCACGCATTTCATCGCGACGGAGCCATGCGAGTGGATGATAACCATGGCAGCACTCTTGGCTACGAACCCAACAGTTATAGAGAATGGCAGGAACAACCAGACTTTTGTGAGCCGCCTTTAAGCCTTGAAGGTGCTGCTGACCACTGGAACCATAGGGAAGATAATGACGATTATTACACTCAACCTGGGAATCTGTTTAGAATGATGAATCCTGAGCAGCAGCAGGTTCTTTTTGAGAATACGGGGCGGGCAATGGGTGATGCACCCAACCAGATTAAGATACGCCATATCAAAAACTGTAAAAAAGCCGACCCAAACTATGGAAGGGGTGTTGCTGAGGCGCTTGGCATAAGCTTTGAAGAAATTCCAGAATAATTTAATTGTAATTATTCAGCTCTTACGCTTGAACCCGCCCTGTCTGATGGATATTTTTGTTCGATGCTAAACGCTTAACCTCCTGCAAATATCCATCAGACAGGGCTTTGGAGATATTTTTTTTTAACGGGCTGAACAATTACATTTAAATTAAATTATTAAATATCTGCCGGGGGAAAAAGAGATCTTGTTTTCCCGGCAGTATACCCTAACGTTGCATAAAAAATTTATAAAAAAGATGAAATGAATAAAATATTTATCATTATTGTTTTTTCAGCCTTTGCCTATGCAGGATGGCAGCAGATTATTTTTGTTCCGGGTCAGGCAGATCAGATGCCCATGGAAATCCTTTCAAAGGCAATGATTGATTCTGCCCGCGCTGCTGTTGAGCTTGCCATTGGTCTTGTGGGGGTAATGGCCCTGTTCCTTGGGTTGATGAAAGTGGCTGAAGCCGGCGGTATGCTAAGCATTCTGGCAAAATTGATAAGCCCTTTAATGGTCAGGCTCTTTCCAGATGTACCACGGGATCACCCTGCCATGGGAGCCATGATTTTAAACCTTGCTGCAAATGCTTTGGGGCTGGGGAATGCAGCCACTCCTTTTGGCATACGGGCCATGCAGGAGCTGGACAGACTCAATCCGGTAAAGGGGGAGGCCACCAACGCCATGGCCCTTTTCATGGCTATAAATACTTCTTCGGTTACACTTCTGCCCACGGGTGTGATTGCCCTGAGGGCTGCAGCAGGTTCCATTGATCCGGCTGCTATTTTACCCACCACACTATTTGCCACCATCGGTTCAACAAGCGTTGCCATTATTGCTTGCAAACTTTATCAACATTTTTTTTCACAAAAAATATCAGGTCATATAAAAGATAATGAAAGCGCAGATAAAGGCACATCAACAGATGATACACTCAAACATGCATCAAATGGATATCCCTTGTGGATTTCTATCCTGGCTCTTGGGATTCTTGCATCCCTGATTCCAGTGGCAATACTTTTTGGCAGTTCTGTATCGCCCTGGATTTTACCCAGTTTGATGGTTGGATTTTTAGGATTTGGCCTAATTAAAAAGGTTCAAATTTATGAGGTCTTTATTGAAGGGGCGAAAGAAGGATTTCAGGTGGCATTGCGAATTATTCCCTATATGGTTGCCATACTTGTCGCAGTGGGTATGCTAAAGGCCAGTGGAGCGTTGCAGATTATAGTCAATGCCATTTCAAGCGTTACAACAAATTTTGGTCTTCCGGCAGAGGCATTGCCCATGGCATTAATGAGGCCGCTTTCCGGGTCTGGTGCCTATGCAATTCTTGCATCTATTATAAATGATCCGGCTATAGGGCCGGACAGCTATACAGGGCTTCTGGTTTCCACCTTGCAGGGATCAACGGAAACCACATTTTATGTGATGGCCGTATATTTTGGAGCAGTTCAGATAAAAAGGATTCGACATGCCCTTGCGGCTGCCTTAACCGCAGATGTTGCCGGTGTCCTGTTTGCTATCCTGGCGTGTTCATTATTTTTAAATTAGGCGTTTATAAAAACAAACCCTATATGGGTATCAAAAATGAAAAAATTAAACAAAAAAAAATAGTTTGCTTTCCTAAGTATAGGAAAAAGACAGGATTTATTAAACATGAAAAAAGACGGTG
>JABIYQ010000413.1 GCA_018702715.1 Desulfobacula sp.
GCTTTTTGAACTTTTGAGGGAATGTCGGTTAGTAAAATCAGATCATGCATCAGAAAAGACTGCCATTTCAATGGCTTAGGCAGGTTTTTGAAAATTGACTCTACCTGTCCAACATATTTGTTGGACAGGTCCTTTTCACCATCTAAAACAACAGACCCCCGTTCCTTGCTACGCCTTATGGAATCTAACTTTGACAGCAATTTATGGACCCTTTCAAGGGGTGTTTTGCCTACCGTCAAGTACCAGGGATCTTTGCCCATTTCCACGTCAATGATTTTAATGGTCGCTTCAATGGATTCTATGGCGGATAAATCTTGTCTTAAGTGGTTTTCAGTAAAGCTTATCCTTCTTGCCTGAAGATCGTCTACATCTGCGATCTTTGCCTGGATCATCTTCATGTCAGTGTAGTCTTTAATGGCTCTGAGTCTTCGTTCTCCGGCAATCAGCTGAAACCGGCCTTTTTTTTGCGGGCGGACAATAATGGGTTCGATCAATCCATCCTTTACAATACTTACCCCAAGTTCTCTTAACCTGTCTTCATCAAAGTATTTGCGGTGTTGATAGGGTGAAGGGTCAATTTTTTTAATGTCTATCATGGAAAAAGAAAACGGATAATTTTTATTGTCTGTTATGGGCATGATTTAAATCCCCTATAAAAAAATAAAAAATTAATCGCGCTAGTTTAAAAGTATAGATGTTCTATAAAAAATATTATCAAAAAAGTAAAACCAAATGACCATTGCCATTTCTGAAAAAGGGATAATTACAATTATTTTATTTTCATGTCCCACAGCAGGTGCCCAAAATCAAACAGGATAAAAAGATGTCAGGATTGGGAATTTGGACGATATAGCGGTTTTTTTGCAGTTGATAAGATGCAAATACTGTAACGGTTTTTCACATCCTATTTTTTCACTAATTCGTTATATTGTTTATAAAATCAGCGTATTATAAAATTATTATTACAATAGCATAGTTGCAAAATACTGTAACGCTTTAATAATTTCTCTATTTTTACAATGGTTTAATGCGATTTTATAATAATTTCACACAATGGTTGCGGGGTAGATCTACGTTTATAAATTTTGATATGGAAGGGTTGCAAAAAAAAGGAGTAGACCATCCGCTAATAAAGCAAGCGCGATGGTCTATCAAGGTATTTGAGGTTGATTAGCCTTTTATGGCCTTATTGAGGAGGAAGATCGGCAATAAATTCCAAGGCAAGATTGATATCAACAAATTGATAATTCAATTCTTTTGCCCTATCCCGGCAGTCGGTACATATTTCTTTAAACTTGCGCATATCACCTTTGACCGCCATATAAATCTGTTCAATAGCTTCCTGTTGTATGTCCTCGTATTCAGCAATAAATTTTTCGACCACAATGGGATATAAAATAAGGGTTTTCAAACGACTGAGTATATCTGGGTGCTCACTGGTTAAAAAAGTTCTGACCTTTGGCAATCCGGCAAATATAATAGGAACACCAGCATCAATAATTCGTTTAAAATATGGCCAAACCCGAGGATCAAGATCATTTGCTTCATCTATGATAATATAGCAACTGGACAGATGGCATATCATTTTTAAATATTCAGGGGTTCGTCGGTAAGTGGCTTTTGTATCATAATTCAATTCCTTTAAAATGGAAGCCAGGGTCTCATGTATGTTGAACAGAGACTCGACCCAGACGGCATGAAGTTTTTTGGGGTGTAATAATTCTAAAAACCGGGTTTTGCCTGCACCAAAATCCCCTTCAATCAACACACTTTGTCCACGGTAAATTCGATTGTAGGTAGCGGTCAAATAAGAGACGCGACGTTTGTCGCTGATAAAATCTTCTTTCATATTATATTTCTCCATGAGAAGCATAAGGAGCCACATGGGTCCTTCGTTGATAATTTTGGCAGTCAAGAACAAATGCATTGAACAGTGCTAACCCTTTTCTATCCTTGGGCTGCCTCATTTTTGTTTCATAGGCTGTGTACCTTTTTTGGTTATGGTTAAAAATTTGTTTCGTCATAACCAGGGAAAGACCCTTGTGATAGATTTCGATCAAGGGCGGGCGATCAACCACCATGCTGTGCTGCTCCAAAAAGACTATGATCTGGTCCAGCTCATTTGCTTCTGGCTGTACAGCTAATGATCCAAGCGGTTTCTCAAAAGGTTTTCTGGCAAGTGCTTCTCCCAAAAGAATCCCATTATCCTTGGGTTCAAAAATAAAAAGCTTGTCATTGTATCTGGATATCTGCACTGGTGTACTTTTATGACTGCTGAATAATTCAACACCAAGGGTTACATAATAATCTTGGTTGTCAAACCTGATGGTCTTCTTTTTTGATACAGTGGCTTTTATTTTTTGAAAACCGTATTTCATATACTCCTTTACCTGGCCAGGAGAAAAGGTCATGGTATCAATCCCGGTTGAGAAAAAATATGCAAGCTTTTGATCCGGGACCCAGGCTGTGACCTTTCCATTTTCACTAAAATAGTGTTTTGTGCTGTTGTGTTCATGGCGATACTCTTCCATCAACGGACTTTCTTTTAAATCATGAAGAGTGATATCAAGACAGGTAATTGTAATTTTCTCTTTTTTCCCATGACCAAAAATATAGCCTGGCATAGTCTTGGCAATCCTGTCCTCAAACGCCTTGATAATCCGGATTTCAAAATTATGGAGACTGCGGTGGGAAGATTCCAGGTGGGCCTTGTCTTTTGGAGAATGAATTCTTGAAAAATCAGACTCCATATAAAATCCATCCGGGGTTGAATGCTTCAGATTCAAGGCATTAATAGCCCGTTTAAGGTTCAAAAAACCCTTGGCATTATCCGGTCTGATTCGGATTTTCTTTTGAGGAAACGGCGTACTCATTAAAAATTGAGTAAAAAGATCCACAGAGTTCCAGCTGCTTTCGCTAAAATAAGCATCCAGAATAAACATATGCCGTGATCCTGTATCGTAAAATTCGATTACCTGGGGCTTTTGCCAATGACCATTGTTATTTCTGATTTTCAAATATCGAAATTTACACCCATCCATCTGGATCAGATCAAACACCGGTTCTGATTTAAAGCTGTTTTTCATTGGAACATTATCCTCAAAATCTGGCTTATTCAGATAAGATTTAAGGTTCTCTCGTTTAACACAGCGCCTGAGCGCAACAAGAGAGATTGGCCGATTCAACTCTTTTTCAAGCCAGTGGTGATAATTTTTAATGGTTCTTGCCTTTTGTGTTATAAATATAAATCCTTGGCTTGACGGATCACAGGACGCTATGACCATTTCCACAAAACGTTTTTTGGTCTGCTCATCAAAAGAACGGGGACGACCACTGCATCTTCTGCCATCCATAATCCCTTTTCCTGCAAGCAGAAGAGGGCCAGGGATGATACCGGTTTTTTTATATTGATCTTTGTAATATTTTTTATTCCTCCGTCTTGCAGAGCCTGTTTTGTTCATGATTTTTTTATGGAGTAACAAGTGAAAGCGATCATCCAGTGTCAGATTCCGTGTGACCTTCAGGTTATCAGTGTCCATTGCCAGACTCCTTTGATAAAATTTTTTCCTGGATAACCCGGTTCCACAATAGTCCGGCCTGGCGGGATGTTTTCTGCCAGTGATCATTTTGTGCAATGCAAACCTGTTCCAACATCGCCTGAACAGCATCCATATACTCCTTGCTGATTTGATCGGTTAAATCCACAACTGGTGTTCCTTTAGCCGATGTTTTACATCCAGCAATGAATTTTTTGATGTTGGGTGCTGTGATTTCCATCCCGGTGTCTAAAAAAGTTTTCCAGGCTTTACGCTGTTCAAAGGGATTTAATTTTACCAGGGGACGTACCTGGGACTCATTTCCAGGCAGAATGTCCCCAATTGGGGATAAGTTGTTAACAACCTGATAAGCTTGAATCAACCGGTAAGCATTGGATTTACCCATATCCCAGCGGGCTTTGGTGTAAGCTTCAAAAGTCTCAAAAAGAATCAGTTTGTACAGACGGCTATCTCTTATCTCTTTCAAGGCTTTTCCAATTTTATGAAAATGACACTGATTACGGGCAATGAGATTTTCCAGATGCGTTAAGCGATCCCGCCGCATGATTACAATCCTTTCGACATGGGGATACTGACCAAAAGGGCGTTTAATCTTTTTCCCAGCAGCTTTTTCAAAAAAAGGACACTGTCTTTAAACCCGTACTGATTGACTTTCATGACAAGATCAATGGTATTAAGGTTTTTTTCACATCGAAAGCACCTGGCCAGGTTTGTAGCCGGGTTTATTGCCGTCTGAAATTCATTACAGAATGGGCACAAAAAACGGAAAACACCCTCACTGATCTTTGATGGTATCTGTAGTTCGTCTTTAATCAACATATCCACAGGGATGGCATTTCTTAATTCAAACAGTTCTTGGGATGAAAATTTTTTCATCAGTCACCTCTCATTTATCAGGATTACCAAATGTCTTTTTATATCAAGGTTAAAACCTGATGTCTGTTGCCTCTTAAACTGCCAGACTGATTACTTTGTTTGTATCTTTTATATTTTCAATGACTTACATCCATGATGCCTCTTAAACTCAGAGTCCGATTACTTTGTCAGGATCTCCATTAATTACAAGGACTTGATTCAATCATGTCTCTTAAACTCCTTAACTGATTAGTCGGGTGATTCAAGACTCAAATTCTCATTTTTTCATGTGAACCCAGCAGTCCTGCCATTCGCTTGATTTATAATCTGATAGGTCAAATATTGGATAATGATCGCAGGTTTTATTCCAAACTCATTAGCAATGATCTCCCAAGGCAGAACAGGTTTTGTTTTACGTAGTGGTGCTAATTGTTCCAGGGAAACCTGATGTTTTTGGCATTGTTTATCCCGCTTGTTCTCAACTGCTTCTATCTTCTCACCCAGATAGTTGTTTTTAAACTGATCCTTGTTTTTTTTATTCCATTTTTCACATCGTCTTCGGTGTTGCTCATTCATGCAACCAGGAGCACCACATGTTTTTTGACGTCCCTTTTGGCGCACATCCGGCTGAAACCACTTTCTGCAAATACAGCAGGGTCGTTTTCCACGTGAGTTTTTTGCCATTATATTTTCTCCAGAGTTCAAATCCGGACAAAATATAAGGATTGAAACTAATTTTGTTTTGAATAAGCGGCGGGTTTATGGGCGGGTTAGCGGGATATTATTTGTTTTTTATTTGGCAGAGTATGGCGGCGGGGTAATCTGCGTTACAATATTTTGCCATTAATATTGGGGTAAGGCGTTACAATATTTGCATCTTAGCATGCAGTTAAGTGCGGGCCGTGTTTTTTATATATAAGTTGATTATCTGTGTGATGAATGAAATTTACCCCAGACACAAGATATTGTGCTTGCCGATGATGCTAAAAGCTCAAGACTGTTAATAATAGTCAGCTCCCCGAAAACACTGATCAATCCAGCAGATAAATAGACATAGTCTACCGTTTGAAATGTCCAAGATACCGATACAAATCAAAACTATTTTCAGTTCAAAATTGAATTAAAGATGATGCAAGTATTCTTGAGTTGGCGCTACTTATAAAATTGATTTTATGAAATGTCTTTACAGTAATTTGAAATGTTGATATGCGATTGGAATGAACAAATCAGTTATCTCTAACGGCTTTCCAAATTGGTTAACCGAGTGGTTGGAAGCACAGAAAGTTCCTTTATGGGGAGCAGCAGACCTTAAAGATTTTCACACCCCGTTAGATCAATCAGGAAAAAAATATCCATTTGCTATTTCATTTGTGATCCCCATGAATCCAAAGATAATGGCCAGTATTCAGAAAGGCCCAAATCAAGAATATGCTGACGAGTATGTCAGGGTGAATAAGCATATAAATGAATTATCAACAGCTTTGGCTGCTAAAATCTTAGAAAAAAATTTTCAATCCAAACCGTTAGCTGCATCGGTTCGAACTGACACAGTTAACATTAAAGGAGATTTTCCTCAAAAAACAGCGGCTACAAGAGCTGGTTTGGGATGGATTGGGCGACATTGCCAGCTTATTACACGTCAATTTGGTTCTTGGGTCAGATTGGGGACCGTTTTTACCGATATTGAGCTCCCATGTGGGCCTGCAATAGAAAAAGACTTTTGTGGTAAATGCAAACGTTGTGTTGAGGCTTGTCCAGCAAAAGCGTTGAAAGGTAATCAATGGTATCCTGGTTTGCCTCGTAAAGAAATTTTAGATGTGCGGGCATGCGATAAATGGAAAAAAAAGAACTACTTCCGATTTCATAAAGGACATAATTGTGGTATTTGTTCATCCGTGTGTCCTTATGGATTAAAAGTATTAAAAAAAAGTTCGGATTAGAGGCGTTTACTACTGGCTATAGCCAACCCTTTTCAGGATTCAAAAAATCCTGTGGACTATCCCTGTTAATCTAATTTCCATAAATAGAATTCAAATTAATATGTATGTGTAAAGTTGACTCAAAGTTTTACTTTCATCTTGTCAGTTGTTATTGATTTTTATTCGGTTTGCCATGCTTCACAAACTGGATATCATTACAATTTTGATGTTAAACAGATCAGTATGATTTATATCCTTTAGAGGGGAACCAAAATGGATTTTTCATCTGTCACTGCAGCAATAACAGGAATAAAAAGTGCGAGTGATATTGCAAAGCTAATAAAATAAAATGCTGCCTTATCCGTACATTCGAACTGCCTCAAGGAAGGCTGCGATATTCGTCCATGAAATATCTGGTTCGTCAATATCGTAGGCAGGGCAGATAATCAGACCGGCTGTGCCTAATGTGTCAATACGCAGCTTAACTTCTTTTTTTATTGCATCCGGTGTATTAAATGAAAATGCCGTTTGGGTACCCACAGTTCCCCAAAATGCCAATTTGGGTCCGAATTTTTTTCTGATCCGTTTCGCGTTCATATGATCCGGCTGGACAGGATTAATCGCCTGAAATCCGATTTCCATCAGATCACCAAGAACCGGTTCAAAATAACCGTCACTATGATAAATAAAACAAAGGTCTGGTTTTACAGCACGGGCAGCAGAAATAATATCTGCCATCCGGTGTTTAAAAAATTGTCGCCACATATCCGGACTGATAATCATTGTCTTGGGCATACCAATATCATCATCGAGTGCGATAACATCCACACCAGCCGCTGCGAGAGCTTTCACTGCCCGAATTGCCATTATTGTCAGCTGATCAAGTAAATACTCCACCCAGTCCGGACGCTCAATCAGGTCTATTAAAAAATTTTCCAGCCCCCGAATTCGCCATGCGGTTTCAAAAAGTTCTCCACCCAGGTGAGGCATATTTCCACCTGCCGCCATTCCTTTTTGATGGAGTACCTTCACTTGATCGGAAAGATAGTCGATATTGTAAGTCAGTAATTCTTCAGGAAAAGGATATTTTTTCAGATCGTCCAGGGATTTTGCCTTAGCCATTGGATTTCTTTTTTCGGGATCTTGAATATCATAATTCCAACGTTGATAATTCGCCACTTGATAACTGGTCCCAAGACGGGTATCTGTCTCGTATGGTTCCAATTTTTCATAAAGCGCTAATTCCTCAGGTAATTCAGGCAGATCGATGAATTGAATGTCCACCATCTCTTCCCGAAATTCATTGGGCTGAAACAGGTCTTGGGCTTCAATACGGTAAAAGTTCATGGCACTGGCAACCCTGTCTGGTTTTTTTCCATCAAGGGCGCATAAAATTCGTTCTCGTGGTGTCATAAAAAGCCTCCGGGGGAGTGATTTAATGATATTGAATCAAATAGCTTATTTATATCTTTATGTAAATATCTTGAATTGATAAATATGAAAATGATATGGCGAATTGCCCACATCGATTTATCTTTTGCTGGCAGGGTTGTCCAGATCACCAGGGATCTTGCAGGTTTTTGGAAGACCCCATAAGGGACACGAAAAGCATGGCTGTGGTACCACATGTCCATTATGTGGTGGCGATCCTTGTGTCCCACCTTGTCCTGGTGTCTGATAGAAGAGCTATCTCTGACTCAGGAAGGTAGACAACTATTAGGATGAAATCGCCAATATGTATTAAAAAGTTCAATAAGAAGTATCAAAAGGCAGAGTCAGAAATGACGAGCCGATCGCTTAAAGTGTTGACTAAATATTATTAAAGGACTGCTGGCTTTATGTCAGCGGTCCTTTTATTCTGGAGGATATCTTTTCGAAGGAGCAAACGTAGAAAACTATCAAAAAAATTTTAAGGGATTCTGTCACTGATAATAGATAATGTCTTCAATTTTTATTTTACCCTTTGCCAACCCTATCCGCATTGCCGGAGTTTGCTTGTTCCTACCAACCTCAACGAAATTGTAAAAGACCCGAAAGATATTCAATAACTTGCCAACCATGACCGGTTTGTAGGGGCCATAGCCAAACCAGCGACGGCCCAGGTTAGACGAACTACTGATTGGTCTCTCTAATAATGATAATCTTCTTCTTACCTGCATAAAAAAACGATCAATAGCATGGAGGCTTGCCTTGTTATAGAGCCAGGCAAGATGGTCCTCGTCATATCCTTGGATATCCGTTAGGTAGCACATGGCCTTTTCAGGCTCTCCCATATTCGGGAACGGATGTTCCACCCAACGATCCTGCCATTTTCCGATATTAACCATTTGAGCCATGTTTTCTTTTATCATCAAAAGTTTTATCTGCCAATCCTTCAAATCGGGATGTAAATGCTTCATTGCTGCCATGCGGTTTCTATTTTTTGCCAAAATCTGAC
Organism: Desulfobacula sp.; assembly: GCA_018702715.1. GTDB lineage: Bacteria > Desulfobacterota > Desulfobacteria > Desulfobacterales > Desulfobacteraceae > Desulfobacula. The sequence continues at coordinate 8,769 of JABIYQ010000413.1, forward strand.
GTTTTTTATCAATGGTTGTCTCGGAGTTGATACGCACGTAAAATGCGTCGCAACGTCCCTCCATGATTCTATCATAAAATGCCGATAGACAGGCCGCTCGGAAAGCAGAATCCTGATCAAGAAAAAAACGGATTTTATTTGTGTTACCAAGAAGCTTCCTAAGAAAGAAAAAGTGGCCATACATGGTATATTCCCCACGCACTTGCATACCATCTTTCGGTAGAGTAAGATCGTCATCCAGTCTGTCCAACATTTCGACATCATCCCTCTTGGCAACGTTTTCATATGTAGCAGCTATATTCCCCCTTAGAGATCCTGAATGCGTGTAAAGTTTTCGGGTTCTGGTCTTCTTGATGGCTTCAATATAATCTCGCCGGAGCCAGAGACGTGCATGTTTTCTGTAAGCTGGCTTTACATCGTAATCGCCTGAGGCAATTGCATCTTTCTCTATATTCTCAGGATTCATTGAGGGGTCAAAGTTGAGATGGAGGCCAAGGATATAACCCGTTGTGTTATCAGCGCTTCCGACAGCACGGAAAATGATGTTTCTCCGATCCTTGGCGTCCGACCAGTTAATCATATAGTCTTGCCGGTCAACACCAATATAGAGACGGTTGATCGACATGGCTGGAAGATTGCGTTCTCTTCCAGCCGCAAAATTTTTACACTGCTGATGAATAAAATTTATCTTACGATATAGAGTAGACATGGTGATCCCTTCAATCTCACAGATACGACGGAAAGGTACCTTGTTTACTATAAGACGAAATATTGCGGCATTTTTGTGAGGTTTTCGGTGCCGGACTGTGGGTGAAGAAGCTATAATGAATGTTTTACCGCATGCCTTGCAACGATGGCGTTTAGATCCTGCTTTTGTCTGTCCGAAAGATTGATATAGAGCTTTGCCTTTTCTTATATCTATATTGTGGTTCGGGCAGTCTTGATTTGGACAGGTCGGGAGGGGGCTGGTTTCTAAAAATTTCCAAAAACGACTTTGCTCTTCATGAATAGCCTTGTTACTTTTTATTGTTGGATATTGGCCACAAAAACTGCATCGAAGCATGGGGGTGCCTCGGCCTGAACCAACCACGGTATAGGTATCTCTACCACGTTTTGCTGCGCCTGGGCCTCTGGGTTGTTTGGTGGTGCTGGCTGGAGTATCAAAATTTTTGCATTGTGGATTCTTGCAGAAATTGACTTGAATCGTGCCGATTTCTAACGGAATACGTTCTTCGGGTTGTTTTATTCCTTTGTCCATGAAAAACCCCCTATCGTTTTATACACGATAGAGGGAAAATTGTTAAGAATTTTTCAACACTTTAAGCGATCGGCTCGTCAGAAATGATTTTGCCTTTATAATTTTTCGTGAAAAATTTAAATATAAAAACGTTAATAAGGAAGTAATCCTTATTTCTAATAAAAATAGGTGTGGACTATTATGTGTTTACACTTGAACATCTGGTCAAAAATAACCCCAGATTATCCTCTGTTAGTCCTCTTTTTTATTCAAAAACTACCAACCACAATATATAGCATCCTGTATTTTTCATCCCCAAGTGTAACTGTAAACTTTATTGAAAATCATTTAATCAAAAGCCTTACATCCAGTTTCTTCAGCATGTTTTCTTGATTTTGAATATTTACGGCACTGTTCTGGTTTTACATCATGAATCCGGCATAGGTAAGATGGAAATTGGATTTTTGCCTTAAAATATAACATGAGGTTATATAAAATTAAAATTAGTATTTTGACTTGTAACATGAAGACCTTGATAAAGAGGGAAAAAAGTTATGCTGGAATTATACACAATTTAATTGAAGTAGCCCAGGCTTTAACCGGGGTTTTTAAAGGATAAAAGGAGAGAATCATGAGAGATCAGGCCAGGGTAGTTATCATCGGTGGTGGTGTTTTCGGGACCAGCGTGGCATATCATCTTGCCAAAGCCGGCTGTACGGATATTGTCCTTGTGGACAAGGGCGAATTAACAAGCGGGACTACTTTTCATTCCGTAGGCCTGGTTTCCCAGTTCAGAACATCTCCTTCTTTGATGAAGATAATGAACTATACGATTAAATTGTTTAATGAGCTGAAAAAAGAGGTTGGAGGAAATCTTGGCTGGCATACGGTGGGAAGCCTTCGACTTGCATCAAGTAAAGAGCGCTTAAAGTCGCTTCGGCGAGAGGTCAGCCGGGCAAGAGCCATCGGCATTGAAGCCGAGGTCATCACACCTTCGGAGGCGCTTGAAATAGCACCTTTTATGTCGGGTGAGGGGCTGCACGGAGCCGTCTGGGTTCCGGATGACGGTCATATCGATCCCAGTTCCATAACCTATGAACTGGCTCGCCAGGCAAAACGACTGGGAGCAGAGATCAATACAGGTGTAAGGGTAACCGACATTGAAGTGGATTCAACAGGGCAGGTGACAAAAGTCATCACTGATAAAGGTGATATACTGACTGAATGTGTTGTCAATGCCGCAGGAGAATGGGCTCCACGTATCGGAGCCATGGTGGGTGTGAATATCCCAATGGTACCCTTAATGCACCAATACCTGACCACCAAACCCATTCCCGGGAATGAACTGCCCTCCAAAACCCCGGTTATAAGAGATCCTGACAAATTGTTTTATTGCCGCGAGGATGTGGGGTCCTTTCTTATCGGTGCATTTGAAACCAATCCAAAAGAATGGGCAACCAAAGGTGTTCCCTGGGAATTTAATCAGCAATTGCTGCCTGCGGAATGGGATTTGTTTGAGCCGGTCATGGAAATGGCAATGGAAAGATTACCCATTCTTGAGCAGGCAGAGGTAATAGAGCTGATTAATGGTCCGGATGCCTTTACGCCTGATGGTCATTATGCTTTGGGTCCTGTTCCGGGATTAAAGGGTTTTCTGGTTGCAGCCGGTGGTTCAATCAATGGTATCGCAGGTGCAGGTGGGGTGGGAAAATTAATATGTGAATGGATTCTGGAAGGGGAACCTTCCATAGATACTCATGAAATGAATGTAAGACGTTTCGGGCCCCATCTTAAAAATCTTGACTATGTTACACAGCATTGCCGGGAGGTTTACCGTAATTATTATCATCTTCATTTTCCCAATGATGAAAATGTATGGGGACGTCCCTTAAGGACCAGTCCTTTTTATCCGCGGCTCAAAGAGTTAGGAGCTGTATTTGGGGAAAAAAACGGGTGGGAACGGGTGAATTATTTTGAACCGGGCAAACCCTGGCGGCAGGCCGGCTATGATCAGAATAACTGGGGCTGGGGAAAACCCGACTTTTTTGACCGGGTCAAAAAAGAGGCTTTGGCAGCAAGGCAGAATGTTGCAGTTCTTGACATGACCTCCTTCGGCAAAATAGATGTTAAAGGCAAAGATGCCCTTGATCTATTACAAAAACTTGCAATATCCGATCTTGATAGAGCATTGGGATCACTTACCTATACACAGTTTCTAAATGAAACAGCCGGTATTGAAAGTGATGTAACTGTCTGTAGAATTGCAAAAGATCATTTCAGAATCATTTCAGGAACCTCATTTGTTTCCAATGATATAGGCTGGATAAAAATGTATGCGCAAAAAGGCTATGATGTGTCAATCAAAGATGTTACAAATGAATTTGCCTGTTTAAGTCTGTTCGGCCCCAATGCCAGAAAAGTGCTTGAAAAGATCACTCAGGCAGATGTGTCCAATAAAGCCTTTGCATATCTGACGGCAAAAAATCTTGATATGGGAGGGGTTAATGTATGGGCCCAGAGAGTAAGCTATACAGGAGAGCTTGGGTGGGAACTTTACATGGCGAATGACGATGCACTGAAGATCTGGGATGCCATAATGGATGCGGGTAAACAATTTGATATCTCACCCATTGGTTATAAAGCGCTTGACGGCCTGAGAATTGAAAAAGGGTATTTGTACTGGAGTGGCGACATTTCTCCCGGGGATAACCCCCTTGAGGCAGGTCTTGGATTCTGTGTTGATTTTTCTAAAGATGATTTTATAGGAAAGAATGCTCTTTTGAAAATCAGGGAAGCAGGGTTAAAAACAAAGTTATGCGGCCTTACCCTGGATGCGGATTGTTGCCTGTTTGGTGGTGAATCTGTTTATAAAGACGGCAAAATTATTGATCGTATCAGAAGTGCCAACCATGGCTATTGTGCCAACACTGATATTGCGCTTATATATCTGCCTCTTGAAATGTCTGAACCCGGCACAGAGCTGGAAGTTGAAGTAATGGGTAAGATTATTAAAGCTGAAGTGGCTTCAATGCCCATTGTTGATCCAAAAGGCGCGCGCATACGTGCTTAAAAAATAAAACCATGTAATAATAAATTAATATGGGAGATCCAACAGTGCTGAATCAAGCAAGAATCGTTGTTATTGGTGGAGGTATCACAGGATGCAGTGTTTTGTATCACCTTGCCAAAGCCGGTGTTAAAGATGTCGTTTTGGTGGAAAAAGGAGAACTCACTTCAGGAGCCACCTGCCAGGCCGCAGGCATGCTGACCCAGTTCAATACCTCACAGACCATAATGCGGATGCGTCAATACAGTACTAAGCTTTATAAAAGCCTTAATGCCTTTAGCGAAGTGGGAAGTGTAAATATTGCATCAAGTCCGGAAATGCTA
>JABIYQ010000087.1 GCA_018702715.1 Desulfobacula sp.
AGAAAAAAAAAGCAACGCTGTATGAAATCTCATGGGGTGCCCAGATAATAGAAACCATAACCGGTAGAAGTTTTTGTCTTCAACTGGCTGGCTTTGTTGCTTTCGTTGGTTTGTGGCATGTGACGGTTGTCGCTTTCAGTCTTCCATGGTTCAACCGGCTACCCGGACCTTGGGAATGCCTATTGGAATGGCTGAGCCCTGACCCGGATTATGGTGTTTCAATCTACACCAAAGACTATTACACGCACATCCTGTATTCTACCTATCGCGCCACCTTGGCCTTTGCCCTGGCCACGGTTCTTGGTGTTGCTTTTGGACTGATGATGGGATGGAGCAAAAAATTTTATGATTACTCATTTCCCCTGGTGGAATTAATCAGACCTATCCCACCTCTGGCCTGGGTTCCCCTGGCTATTCTCGTTTTGCCTGGAATTGAACCGGCCGTTATATTTGTGACATTTATGGTCGCTTTTTTTGTCACGGCATTAAATACCCTTTTAGGGGTTCAATCCATTGATGAGAATTATTTTAGGGCTGCCAAGTGTCTGGGTGCCGGGAAGAAGCAATTGCTTATGGATGTGGTTCTGCCCGGTTCAATGCCCTTTATATTTACAGGTCTGCAAATTTCCATGGGAGCAGCCTGGTTTTCCCTTGTTGCCGGCGAAATGATTGCAGCTCAGTATGGTCTGGGTTTTCTTATCTGGGACAGCTATTCTTTGATCCAGTATCCGGTTATTGTCATTGGCATGGTAACTCTGGGACTTGTCGGCTGGGCCAGCTCTGCCATCGTACGATCAATTGGAAGAAAACTGATGACTTGGCGGGAAAGAGAACTCAGCGAAAGTGGTATTGGAGGATAAAAAGATATGCAAGCAATTGAAGAATCGATTAAAACGGGAAAAATTCCAAACCATGATAACGACTCTTTTGACACAAAAGTCAAGCAAGGTGCTTTATCAATAAAAAATGTCGGTAAGATATATGACCCCGAAGGTGTGCATGTGGAGGCCTTGGCAAACTGCTCAATGGAAATTGGAGCAGGTGAATTTGTTGCCATCGTGGGACCGAGCGGATGTGGCAAATCAACACTGCTCAACATTATGGCCGGGTTTGATAATCTTACCCAGGGTGAAATATTGCTGGATAAAGAGCCATTGGCCACTATTGATCAACCACCAAGCCCAGGACCGGATCGTGTTGTTGTTTTTCAGAGCGGAGCTTTGTTTCCCTGGAAAACAGTATTGGAGAATGTTATTTATGGACCTGTGACACAAGGAGGCATGTCGATAGACAAAGCCAAGCTAAGAGCCAAGGAGATGCTTTCAAGAGTCGGCCTCACGGGCATTGAAGATTCCTATCCAGGTCAGCTGTCTTCCGGAATGCAACGAAGGGTTGAAATTACAAGGGCATTGATAAATAACCCCAAAATCCTGCTTCTGGATGAACCATACCGGGCAATGGATACGGTAACCAAAGGGGCGAGTCATCAATACTTGTTAGAGCTTTATGACCTGACCCAAAAGACAATCTTTTTCATTACACACGATCTGGATGAAGCGCTTTATCTTTCTGATAAGGTGCACATCATGACCTCGCGTCCGGGATATATAAAAAAATCTCTGGCCGTGGATTTGCCTCGGCCGAGAAAGCTATCAATGCTGACCTCCAAGGAATTTATGGAAATGAAGGCAGAATTAGTTGAAGCCGTCCATGAGGAAGCCATAAAGGCTTTTAAGGCCGGCGAACGTGAAATGGCCTAACAAGGAGATATTGAATATGGCTATAGCAGCAACAATGAATGGTACACCTGTGTCCAGCAGATTGAAAAAAATTCTGGTCAGCAAGGTGTTTTTAAGAGGAAGTATGGCTATCATAGGTTTCTTCCTTTGTTGGCAGGCAGGTTCCATGGGCGTTTTACCCTTTATGCATGCAATCCCAACGCCAGTGGAAGTATTCACTGTGTTCTGGGAATTTCTGCATTTGCCCAAATATTGGCAAAGTTGGATGGATAGTTTCCTTAGAGTGGCATATGGATTTATCGCAGCTCAGATTATTGGAATTCCAGTGGGGTTGGGCATGGGTTGGAACCGTAATTTCAAGGATCTTACCTATCCCTTGTTTGAACTGATGCGTCCCATTCCCCCTTTGGCATGGGTACCTGTTTCTATCCTTTTTTGGCCCACCAATGAGACATCCATCGCCTTTATCACCTTTATCGGCGCATTTTTCACCATTGTACTGAATGTTCTGGGCGGTGTCTCAGCTATACCAAAAGAGCTTGTCAATGCAGCTATTTCTTTTGGTGCGTCCCCAAAACAGATTTTCTGGCGAGTTGTACTCCCTGCCACCATTCCCAGTATAGCAACAGGTATGATGGTGGGTATCGGTATTACCTGGAATGTTGTTATCGCGGCAGAAATGATTGCCGGTAACACAGGTTTAGGGCGCATGACATGGGAAGCTTATCTGGCCAGTCATACTTCCGGAATCATAGTCGGAATGGTAAGTATCGGTGTAGCAGGCTTTGTCAGCAGTATGGCAGTCAAACTTATCAGTGATTGGCTTATGCCTTGGAAGAAAATATTTTAGATCGGTAAAATGAGGCAAATTATGAACACGGTTATAAATAAAACGAATAAAGAAAACCTGGATAAAAAAGGAGCTTTGGAAGTTTTCAATTTAGAGAAGATATTCCGAATCCCCGGCTGCCCTGCCTGTGTTTCCCTCAAAGATTGCTCCCTGACAATTGAACAAGGCAAGCTCACTGTGCTTGTTGGCCCCAGCGGTTGCGGCAAATCTACTTTGGCCAATATTATCGCAGGTTATGATACCCAGACCTCCGGCAGTGTTATGCTGGATGGCAAACCCACTAAGAAAGCAAATAGGGACCGCATTATGGTCTTCCAGGAAACCGCTCTTTGGCCTTGGATGACCGTTTTAAAAAATGTGACTTTTGGTCCATCTGTTCTTGGAGATATGACAAAAGAACAGGCAGACAAAAAAGCCATGGAACTTCTTGGGAAGGTCGGTCTGGTTGAGTTTGCCGACAAATATCCGGCCCAGCTTTCCGGCGGTATGCAGAGGCGCGCCGAGCTTTGCCGTGCGCTTTTGGTGGAACCAAAAGTCATGATCCTGGATGAACCTTTTCGAGGGTTGGATGTAATGACCCGGGAGCTTATGCAGGAATATTTGCTCAAATTGTACCAGGAAACAGGGATGACCATGTTTTTTATCACATCGGAAATAGATGAGGCTCTTTTTCTTGCCGACAAAATTCTGGTGATGACCCAGTTGCCTGGGACAATCAAGACTGTGGTTGATGTTAATCTTCCTCGACCCAGGGAATTCACGGTTACTGCAAGTGAAGAATATTTGAAGCTAAAGGCCCAGGTTATGGATTCGCTTTATGAAGAAGGAGCCAAGGTATTTGCAAAGCTTCAGGGCTAAAATGATTCAGCATGCAATTTTCATCACATCTTAGCTTCACAATATTTAAAAAAAATGGAGACATTTTATGTCCCAGCTTTCTTTGTATACTTGGATTATTGCAGTTTTAGGGGCTGTCCTTACTTTGGCGGCAGCCCTTGGCCAAAATATGAATTTTTGGGATAAACCCTGGTCAAAAAAACTGTATAAGGCAGGCTATTTCCTTATGTTTGTGAGCATCAGTCTTTTTGTCCTAAAGGGTTTTGTAGCATGACAATAAAACTTTTGCCCAATACAGGAATCATTTCCTGCAAAGTTTTTAAGCCTGAATTGTCGGCACTGGGCATAGAAGACTCCAAGGTTATTTATCTTGATCAGAATCTTCACCGTGATCCCGGGGCTTTGCTTGAAAAAGTAAGAGAATCTCTGACTTTGCTGGAGCAAAAAAAAGATCTTGAGACTATAATTCTTGTCTATGGTTTTTGTGGCGGTGGTCTTGCAAATTTATCATCTGACCGCCTAAAACTTATTATACCCCTGGCCCACGACTGCATACCTCTTATTACAGGTGCTTGCCCGGGAAATGCATGTCCTGGCAGCACTCATACCTTTTACCTGAGTCCGGGATGGATAGATCATGGCCTGACGCCATATACTGAATATTTTGCGGCGGTTGAAAAATATGGCAAAGACGATGCGCTGTGGATGGGTATGGAAATGCTAAAAAGTTACAAGGAGGTGGTTCTGGTTGAAACCATTGCAGGTCTTAAGACTCATCACCGTAAATATGCCAAAAAAATGGCAGAACTTTTTTGTCTCGAATTCAGGGAAGTTAAGGCAGACAAATCATGGTTGGTCAACCTTTTCTCTGAGTATGACGGTGAATACGCGCGCGTTATAGAAACAGGAAATTCCGTCAGCCTGGAACTATACCCGGCAACTGAATATTCATACCCGCAGGCCTAAAGAGATGCAATATGTATACTGAAATTGTACTGGCTCTTATTTTCTTTTTAAGTGCTTTTACCATGAGCTTTGCCGGATTTGGTTTTGCAATGATATCCGTGCCGCTATTAAGCATTTTTTTCCCTGTCAAAGAGGCTGTGGTCATACAATTCCCATATTGTATGGGGCTTTTCATGTATCAAGCCTGGCACTATCGAAAACATTTTTGTTGGTCTCCAATGCAGCCTTTACTCCTGGGTACGGTGAGCGGGCTTTTTTTGGGAACCTTTTTTTTGTATTATATGCCGGAAACCATACTCAAGCGCATGCTTGCTCTGTTCATTGTTCTGATCGTTATTTTTAATCTCATATCAGCCAGACACAAAATTGAAGTGCAAAGCTTTAAGAGCCCCTGGTTCGGTCGTATCTGCGGATTTATCAGTGGATCTTTTCTTGGGGCGTATAACCTTGGCGGCCCGCCCGTTGTCATGTATTTTAGGACAATCACAAATAATTCCCTGAAAGCCAAAAGTTATATGGCTGCTTTTTTCTCTATCCTGTTCATGGTGATAGCAGTTGTTTATGGGGTAACAGGCATGTTCACCTTAGAAAGTCTCAGGACCACTCTTTTGTACCTACCCTCAGTTCTTCTGGGATCGGCAACAGGATTCTGGGTATTCCATCGTGCCTCCAATTCCGTATATAACATGGTGATCGACGTGGCACTATTGTTGATTTCTGTGGTGCTGTGGATAAATGTGTAGCCGGCGAAGTAGATTTCCTTGGGGCTATGATATTTTTTACATCTATATACCATAATGTGGTATACTGAATGTCTTTTTATCTATCATTTTACACCCTTTGGAGAAGGATATGCAAGGCAAAAAATTTTTACATGAACAAAACAAAAACGCTCTAAAAGTTCAAAAACTTCCTCTTGCTGGAACAACCTTTGCGCTGGGTATAGGTTTAATCAGCGCAGCTTTGATTATAGGTATTATAAGTTATCAATATTCTTTTAAAATGATGCAAAAAAGCTATCAACGACTCTATTTGAACAAAGCTCATATGATTTTAAAAGTTGCCCAGACAGATCAGAATAAACCTGAAAAAACTATTTTAGAAAATATTTATCGGTCCTGGACATTGGATAGAGACAAGCCGCCTGATGAATATATATGTGTGGTTGATAAGGACTCCAACCTGATACTGCACAGCGCAAACCCTGAGACAGTCGGCAATTATACAGGAAAAAATCCAATCTTCAGTGATGTTCTAAGCAAGGAAAAAAATCTGGGTGACCTGGTCAAGTCACAAAAAGATTATGTCGGCAATTATATATCCAGTGAGGGAATAGCCCAGGTTGCAGCTTTTGTGCCCGTACCGGGAAAGTCATGGACTCTGGGAGTGCATAGGTCAACCTCCATCCTTAAGAATGAAATTCAGGAAGGATTCCGACCCGTTATTTTTGGTTTTTTTCTGGTTTGCGGTCTGCTGATGCCCATTACCCTGTTTTTATTATTCCAGGCTTACAGCACAGCACAGAAAAAGCAGCTTAAGTATTCAACCGCTTTGGGAGAAAGTGAACATCGCTACCAGTCACTGGTGGATGCTATGCCTCAGGGTCTTTATAGAACTAATCTTTCCGGCAAGATTACCTTTGCCAATAAAGCACAGCTTGAAACATTTCATTGTTCTTTAGAAGATTGTCAGGGGAAAACAGCTTATGATATTTACCCGGAATTAGAGGCGAGAAAAAGCCTTGCCGATGATGTAAAGGTTATCCGCACCGGTAAAAAATTAAATTCCATTGAAAAATATGGCCCTTCAGAAAAAGGAGACAGATCATATATAGAGACTATCAAGTCCCCTGTCTTCAACTCAAAAGGCGAAGTTGTGGGAATACAAGGGATTTCCTGGGACATTACAGACAAGAAAATGGCCGAAGAAAAATTGCAGCATACCAAGGCTCATATGGAGGCTCTGCTTTATTCAGTCCCATCCGGCATCATTGCAGTTGATACAGACGGCAAATTAACAATGATGAATCAAAAGGCCGAGAAAATACTGGGAGTCAGTGCTGATAAACATTTGAACAAACACGTCACAAAAATTATTCCCGACTCCCACCTAATGAAGATTATTTCTAAAAATATATCTGAAATCGGTAAGACATATCATTGGGGAGAAAAAACACTCATAATCAGTCGAAGTCCTATTTATGACGATGATAAGATGATCGGCGGTGTTTCAGTGTTTCTTGATCAATCTGAACTGGAATCCGTACAAAAGCAATTAGAAGAATTAAAAATTCTCAATGATGAGTTTTCCTCTTTAGTGGAAAGTTCATATGACGGAGTATTGACCACTGATCATGAAAAGGTGGTCAAGGTTAACTCAAGCTATGGCAGGATAACTGGTTTATCTGCAGCATCTATAGAGGGAAAGTTGATTTCTGAGCTGGATTCCCAAAAACATGTCTGCCTGGCTGTTGTTCAAGAACTCTTTCGACAGGTCAGACGTCATAGAAGATCCTTAACCATGCAACGACGACTCAACAGCGGTAACATCATTTTTGTAACAGGCTGTCCCGTGCTTGATAGTCATGGACATGTTAGCCGGGTCGTAATGAATATCCGTGATGTTACAGAACTCAAATCCCATGAGGATCTATACAAAGGCGTATGTCGTGATATAATAACCTGCACCCCTGAAAATCTTAGCACTCTTGGTGAAATCGTTGCTGAAAGCCCTGCCATGAGAAACCTTATTGATCTTTGCCAGCGTGTCGGACAGGTCGATTCAACTATTCTTCTCACGGGAGAAACCGGTACGGGCAAGGATGTGCTGTCCAGGGTAATACATTCTTTAAGCCGCCGCAAAGACAAGCCATTTGTATCAATAAATTGTGGGGCAATACCTGAAAATCTCCTGGAAAGCGAGTTCTTTGGATATGAAAAAGGTGCTTTTACCGGTGCCACCAGGGAAGGAAAGCCAGGCTTGTTCGAGCAGGCCAACGGTGGCATTGTTTTCCTTGATGAAATCGGCGAACTGCCGCTGTCCCTCCAGGTAAAATTGCTGAAAATTATTCAGGATCAAAAATGCCGTCGTTTAGGCGGGAGCAAAACCATTGATCTTGATGGCCGTATAATAGCAGCCACTAACCGTGATCTAAAAGAAATGGTTAAATCCGGAGAGTTTAGAGAGGATCTTTTTTATCGGCTTTATGTGGTACCCATTAATATTCCACCCCTGCGTAAAAGACGCGAGGATATCATGCCGCTGGCCTTGAAGTTCCTTAAAGCCTATAATAAAAAATACGAACTGAGCCGTTCACTTGGACAGGAGGTCCTAAAACTCCTGGAATCCTATGAATGGCCTGGTAATGTGCGAGAATTGCAAAATGTGGTAGAGCGCATGGTGGTGTCTGCCGACAGCGAAATGCTCTTACCCCGCCATCTGCCGGATAATATCATCCAGAAGGCCGTTGAAACCCCTGGAATCATTTTTTTGGGAGATAAAGTCATGGATTTGCGACAGGCCCGGGACGCTTTAGACCGCCAATTGATTTCTAATGCTTTGGCCCAAACCAACAATACCCGCGAAGCAGCTAAATTACTGGGAGTGGCCCATTCAACAGTGGTGCGTAAAGCTCAGAAAATGGCCGCCGAAGTATCTGGAAATATTTCCGGATACAAACACTGATATCTAAAAACAAAGGCTGACGAAACAAAATGAAATCAAAAGTTTTTATTATAACAGGGTTTCTCGGGTCTGGTAAAACAACCTTGTTAAAACGGATTTTAAAATCTGCAAAAGATTTATCCAGAACTATTGTGCTTGTCAATGAATTCGGTAAAGTGGGAATTGACGGTTCCCTGATAAAAAATACGGCAGCAGCAAATATTGTGGAATTGAACAGTGGGTGTATATGCTGTTCATTAAAGGTAGACTTGATTCAAACCCTTCAAATCCTTTGGGAAAAATATGCGCCTGAGCGGGTAATCGTTGAAGCCACGGGTGTGGCCGATCCCCTCTCTATTATTGAGACCTTGGATGACAGGATGCTTGCGCCCCATTTTCAATATGAAAAAACAATAATGGTTGTGGCCGGGGATTTCTGGGAAGCCCGTCATGTATTTGGAACTGTATTTAAAAGCCAGTTAAACCAGTCAGATCTCATTTTATTAAATAAAATTGATACCCTTGAGAAATCAGCTATTCCTGTTATTTTAAAAGAAATTCAAGACGAATCAAATCAGGACGAATCAAAAAAGAGCCGGGTCATCCCTACCCTTTACGGCAATATTGATCCGAATATCCTCTGGGCCGGGTTGGAAAAAAAAAGCCGGGGTACTGGGATAGATCCGTTCTTTAAGACCTATGAACCTCAAAAGGATTTGTACGCTCCTGTTAATGGCACAGGGAGTACCAGTGCAAAAGATGCTGGATTTATCACATTTTTATATGAGACTCCCCTTGCCTTAGATGAAAAAAAGTTCTTGGAATTCATAGATAATGTTCCCTTGGAATTGTTCAGGATCAAGGGACGGGTAAAATTTATCGACCGGACGGATATGCTCAATTTTGTAGGGGGAAAAAGTGAATGGATAAAATGGCCTGATAACACAGCAACCTGCCTTACCTTTATAGGATGGGATGTGGCAGAGGACTTGACACTTGAAAAACTAAACAGCTGTATTGCCAAATAGAGGACAAATCAATAATTACAAGCCGACCACCATTAATTTCAAACAGTCCGTGGGAAAAATGGTGGTCAGCATATTCAAAGCAGCTTTAAAAAATGAACTGAAAAATTCAGGTTAAATCCATCTGTTCCGGCCCAAGGAAAAACTCTCTGGTTTTGCTGTAACCGCTTGCCATTTTAAGTTTGGAGTTTTCAATCAGAGCATAGAGTGTCGGCACGACAACCAACGTCAGGATCGTTGCAATCATCAGCCCGAAAATAACCACAATTGCCATGGTTCTCCAATATTGGCTGGATTCACTGGACAAAGAGAGTGCCATGACATGAAAATCATAGCTGATACCCGTGACCATGGGTAAAAGTCCTAAAATGGTGGTAACGGCTGTTAAGATAACCGGCCTTAACCGGGTAGCACCGGCAGCAACAACAGCCTCCCGGATGCCCATGCCATTATTCCGAAGTTTATTGGTATAATCGATTAGAACTATGGCATTGTTCACAACAACACCTGCAAGAGAAATGATACCGACTCCCGTCATAATGACACCAAAGGGTGAGTTAATCACAGCAAGTCCCAGAAAAGCACCGCCTAAAGATAGAACAACGGATGTAAGAATAATGACTGGCTGTAT
>JABIYQ010000084.1 GCA_018702715.1 Desulfobacula sp.
AAAAAAGTTATCCCCAAAGCCCTGTCTGATGGATATTTGCAGGAGGTTAAGCGTTTAGCATCGAAACAAATATCCATCAGACAGGGCGGTTTCAAGCGTAAGAGCTGAATAATTACAAATTTTTAAGCATACCAGATATCTATTATAAGGGATCTATTACAATAGATCGGTTTTTTTAAGGGCAATCATTATCCCTTTATACGATGCAATTATTAAGATAACATAAAGTATTAAAAGTAGTGCGCTCATAAATATAATTTCCTTTTCTTATCAACCTTTGTCTTTTATAGCCTTTTTTAATGGGATAAAATAATTGTCATTGTTTAGCCCGTTAAAAGACGTTATCTCAGAGCCCTGTCTGATGGATATTTGCAGGAGGTTAAGCGTTTAGCATCGAAACAAATATCCATCAGACAGGGCGGTTTCAAACATAAGAGCTGAATAGTAACAAATAATTTACAATTAATATGATTCTTCCTCAATAACTTCTTTGGCAGTCAATTTTTTTGAATCCATAAGCTTCCAAACATAAATAACATAGGCAAGAACAATGGGTATGCCAAGTGCTACATATGTCATGGTTGTCAAAGTATACATGCTTGAGGATGCATTAAAGATTGTAAGGCTTGATTGCAGATCAAGTTTTGAGGGATAAAATGCAGTGTTGTTGAATGCGGGCAGGCACAATACAACAAGCCCGACAAATATAGTTCCAAATCCGCTGAACCAGATTCCCATCGTACTTTTTTTGAATGAAGATGAAAGAACACCATATAATACCAGTATAATTCCCGCTAAAAGCAATATCATCAAATAGGGCATGGCCAGAAGATTGGATAAATATTTGGAAGAAACAAGGGAAACAATACCATTGCCGTCAACACTGAATCCTTTCATGAAGAGGATAGAAATAAAAACATACAGCAAAAAAGGCAGGGCAATAAGGAAATTGTTCCAGGTGCCCTTACGTAACCTTGACTCAAGATGTGGTGTTAAAGAAAAATCAATGTTGTTTAAAAGGTATAATGCACCTAAAATCCTGGCATTGAATACAAGGAAAATACCAAGAGAAAGGTTAAACAGGGAAAAAGCTGCTTCAAGACCCCTTAAGTTTATCCCCAAAAGGGTGTAGTCCCAGCTTACCCTGTTATAAAGGTCAAGTGTAAAATTTGAGCCGGTATAAAAGGTGCCAACAGCTGCACCGATCAGCAGAATACCAATTGAGCCGTTAATAAAAAGAAACAGTTCATAAACGGTTTCTCCCAAAAGATTGTTTGGTTTTTTTCGATATTCATAGCTTACTGCCTGTATAATAAATGAAAAAAGAATCAGCATCCAAACCCAATAGGCCCCGCCAAAGCTTGTTGCATAAAATTTGGGGAAAGCTGCGAACAATGCTCCGCCAAACAGGACAAGTGTAGTAAAAGGCATTTTCCATTTGCGCCCCAAAGAGGTTACCACCAATGATTTTTCAAGCTCAGTTTTTGCGACCTGCCACAAAATCGTCTGCCCTCCCTGGACAAAGGTAAGAAACAAGAAAAGCGCACCAACTATGGAACAAATGATCCACCAAAGCTGTTGCAAAGTTGCATAGTCAAAATTTGAAATCATTTTAACGGCCCTCCTCAGGTCCAATGGATATTTGTTTAAGCATGATTGTTATTTCAGCAATAAGCAAAATGGTAAATAAAACTAAAAACATAAAGAATGTAATCTGAACATTTTTTGCTGCAAGATTTGTGGCTGCCATTTTAACGGGTAAAAGGCCGTTAATGGCCCATGGCTGGCGGCCAACTTCCGCCACAACCCAGCCGGACTGCTGGGCAAGTAAACCCAGGAAGCCTGATATCAATCCAATGGGAAGCAGCCACCTTTTTTTTGTAAGCAAATTCTTTAAGGCATAAAAAAGAAAGACAGTAAAAATAACAGGGAAAAGTGTTCCTAAAGCCACCATGATGTGAAAGGCATAGTATGGAATCGCAACCGGTGGAATCGCTTCTTCAGGTTTGTTGAGATATCCATACCCCATGTATTCCTGGTTTTTTCTAAAACTTGCCAATAAAATTTCAGTTTTTGAGCTATTCTTTTCTTTTTGGGCCTGTTTAAACATTTCAAGATCTTTTATGGCCGCTTTTCCTTTGACGATTTTTGATGCAACACTTTCTATTTTTTGTTCTTCATTACCATAAACCAGATCATCAATTCCCGGAACAAAAGAATTTAAGGTGCGGTTTGCTAAAAGAGAAAGAAGATAAGGTATTTTTACTTTCACTAAAAAAGGATCTTGATTGTCCCCGGGCTTTTTATCAGAATTTAGAATCCCTGCAGCAATGATGGGTGCGTTTGTCCGGCCTTTGTATAAGCCTTCAATAGCGGCAAGTTTCATGGGTTGTTTCTGAGCAACCAGAAAGGCGGATTCATCCCCGGTGAAAACTACAAAACTTGAAGAAAGCAGACCAAATACAGATGCCACAACAATGGATCTTTTAGCCATTTGAACATGTCTGTCTTTTATAAGATACCAGCAGGAGATGGTTAAAACGAATAAAGAGGCAAATAAAAATCCAGAGCTTGAAGTGTGGATGAATTTAGAAACAGCAACAGGATTAAACACAACTTGTGCAAAATTGTCCATTTCAAATCGTGCGGTTTCAGGGTTAAAGATCATGCCTACAGGATTCTGCATCCAGCCATTGGCAACAAGAATCCATACTGCTGAAAGGTTTGAACCAATGGCGACCATCCATGTGGAGAAAAGATGGAATCTTTCTGAAACCCTGTTCCATCCGAAAAACATGACAGCAAAAAAAGTTGCTTCAAGAAAAAAAGCAAAAATGCCTTCAATTGCAAGGGGAGCTCCAAAAATATCTCCGACTATCCAGGAATAATTGGACCAGTTTGTTCCAAATTCAAATTCAAGGATGATTCCCGTTGCAACGCCGATGGCAAAATTGATTCCAAATAATGTCATCCAGAATTTTGTAATGGCCCGCCATTGTTTGTTTTTTGTGTGTACATAAATAGATTCAAAAAAAGCACAAAGAAAAGAGAGCCCCAGTGTTAACGGCACAAATAACCAGTGATACATGGCAGTTAGAGCAAACTGCGCCCTGGCCCAGTTCACCATACTCAAATCAATATCAATCATCGTCTTTTTTTTTCCTTTTAAAAGAGTTTTGGATTAGTATTAAAAAAATCATGTAATAGTTCAGCCTGTTAAAAGAAATTATTTCAAAGCCCTGTCTGATGGATATTTGCAGGAGGTTAAGCGTTTAGCATCGAAAAAAAATATTCATCAGACAGGGCGGTTTCAAGTATAAGAACTCAATAGTTACAAAATCATTTTAATTGGTTTTTAAAGCACTTCTTGTGATTTGCTCAAGAACATAGCTTGCTTTTTCTTCATCGGTCGCAAATTTTGTATTCAAATAGTTAGGAAAGAAAAAAAGTTTTAGGATCACAAACATCACTAAAAGTTTTATCAGGATGATTGCCCACAATTTTTTTCCAAGAACCATTCCCCTAAAACCATCACGATAAAATGTATAAATAGAATCAACGATTTTTAAACCATTATTTTTTTTCTCAATATTTGTAATACTATTTTTCATTGGCTGATCCATTGGAGTTTTTTGGGAAATGTTCTTATGGTAATATGTTTTTCCATTTGAATCCTTTTCTCTTGCCTATTAAAAATTCTTTTATCCTTTTGTCTTTTCGATTTAGAGCAATTAATATGCCATAAAAGGAAAATAAGAATAAAATAGATGACTAGTGAGATTGATAAAAATACCATAAATGATTCATCAGCTTATGACAATGCTGTTTTGAATTATTTTATTAAATTATTCAAAACATAACTTAACAAAGTTATCATGGGTTTGTTTGCTATATTTGTTTCAAATGCGGATAAAGATGGGGCATTAATGTATCAGAAAAGTGAGACAAAAAGATGGAAGGACATATAAAGTTAGGTATAAAAAACTTTATATGTTATAGCCTTTAACAAATATAAAGGAGCATTAGTATGGACAAAAGAAAGGAATGCGGCAGGAGGAATCCTGCCGCATTTTGATTTATTACTTTTTTGTTGCCTGGGTTTCCCAGTCTGCAATCTCAGTTGTTTCGTAAATTTCTTCCCATCCTGTAACCATTCCTGCAATATGGCTGAAAAGGGAATGGCCGGTTGTGGTCATATAAAGATGGACGATTAGAAAGTTTAAAAGAAAGAGTGCAATCAAGGTGTGGGTAACAGCCAGGATCGGCAGGGGCAGAATCTGGGGTATATCGTTATACAAATAATATAAAAGACCTGTTGCCATTTGGGCCGGCAGCAGCATTGCAGATATGCCGAGATATGCGAGCCGCTGCAAGGGGTTGTGTTTGGCCCCTTTTGCTTTTTGCACTGGATGTGGTTTGCCCTGAAAAATTCCCCAGGAATAGTAGAGGACCACTGAAAAAAGTTTTTTTGTTGTGGGTATGTATTGCTTCCATTCCCCGGTTGTAAATAGCCAGAATACAAAAAATGCAAATAGAATCAGCCAGGACAGGCCGATAAAATTATGTATATTCACAGCAGTTTGAAATCCGAGCAATGTATAGGTGCCATGAATTTCAAGACCGGTAACAATAAGGCTTATAACCATAAGGGCCTGAAGCCAGTGCCAGAGACGTTCATATCTTGTGTAAAGATAAATTTTTATAATTTTTTTATCTTTCATTTATTCCTCCTTGCCGTTCCGGGTAAAGAATCGCCCCATACCATGGAGGAATACACCTGCCAGGGCGCCAAAAACCGAGAGCCATCCAATGGTATCCATAAGGTCTGATTTGTCTCGCCCAGGCATATACAACCCTGTAATATTAGCAAGCCTGGAGCTTTCCCTTATATGGCATTGGGTACAATTGAGTGCATTCCCCTTTGGGGCCACCATGTGGGTGATGGGAAATGCATAGGTTGTTTCCACATAATCAAATTCCCCGGAATAGGGGATATCAAGGGTCTTATTGCCGTGTTTAATGGCATCATTCATATCAAACGTTGTCCAGAACCCTTTTTTCCCGGAAAGCATGGGCGCTAACAGTTTTTTATTTATTTTATCATAAGGTTGTTTTCCCCGGTGAATTTTAAAGGGGAAAATCCGTGCTTCCGGATCATTTTTATCACCAACCGGATGGCTGACTTTTACAATTTTCGCAGGATCAATGACATCATCTATGGTTGTACTGGTCTGGGATCCATTTGACCAGAAATATTCAGGGACAACATTCTTTTCCCATTTGAATTCCCCTTTTATGGATTTGTAAACAGGTTTTCCAAAAGGGCCTTTTTCAATATAGGGTTTGCCATCCTTCATTTTTCCGGCTTTGGTCCAGTCCCACCACATCTTTGTGGGATTTACTCTTGCGTATTCTGGAATATGACATGCCTGACAGGAAACCACATTTGTATGATCGTTCATCTTTGAATCATTTTTATGGGGTTCGCTGCTATGGCAGGATACACAGGTGATTTTAGGAGCCAGGTCATCTTCAATCAGGCTTTTTCGTGTTGCAACAGCAGGGTTTGTATATATCCTGCCGGAAATGTGATGATCAACAGTGGTATGACACCGGGTACAGGAAAAATCTTTGCCATCCGTTCCCATGTGAACATCCAGCATCCGGTTCGGCTTTGTTAAAGAGGTGTCAAGATCACCATGCTTTACGCCATCACCGCCCCCACCTTTAAAATGACATTCACCGCAATTTTTTCGTGTGGGAAGGGTCACCTGGGCTACGGCTTCTTTGATCTCCGTTTGAAGTTCTTTTGCAATTTCTTTGGTCTCCGGATCTTCCTCTTTGGAAAATGCCTTAATATCTGAAAGTGCCTCGTCAAAATTATAGTCTGATGAATTATGGCATTTCAGGCAGTTGACTTCGCCTTCCACACCTTTTTTATTCCAACTGGTATGGCAACCCAGGCAACCCTTATCTTCCATGGCATTTCCGGAAATACAAAAA
>JABIYQ010000318.1 GCA_018702715.1 Desulfobacula sp.
ATTTATATCAGCCGTTATCCTGATTATAACAGCATTTTATGCCCACTCCGAAGAAGACCTCACAGCGGTTGACAATTCTGTTTTTGATCATCCCCAAAGATCTGCCGCAGTGTTTGATCATGATGACCATAACAAAATAGCCATGTTGGAAGATGATTGTTCCATCTGCCACCATGTATACGAAGGCAAAGAATTGATCGAAGACGAGTCTTCCGAGGAAAGTTTGTGTTCTGAGTGCCATTCTATAAAAAAAACACCTGAAAACGCTACTCCCTTGAGAATGGCATTTCATAATCGGTGTAAAGAGTGCCATTTCGAATCTAACAAAGGACCGGTTTTATGTGGTGAATGCCATATCAAATAAGAGAGGTAATTATGACAAAAAAAATTATGATCGTGGATGATGATCCTGCCATTACCAAATATCTGGACACGGTTTTTAAGGATAACGGGTATGAAACCTGTATTGCAGAGGATGGAAAAGATGCGTTTGAAGTTTATAAAAATCAAACACCTGACCTGATTACCCTGGATCTTGAAATGCCTGAAGAATGGGGGCCGAGGTTTTTTAGAAAAATCAGTAAAATAAAAGGTTTTGATACCCCGGTTATAGTAATCAGCGGCCTTACAGGTATCAAATATTCAATTCCAAAAGCTGCGGCCTCCTTTGGAAAACCTTTTGATCCTAAAGAGGTTTTGGCCAAGATAGAGGAAATATTAAATTAACAAAAAGGGAAAAAGGGATCGGGTGTAATGTTTAAATCCTTCATAAAAATAGAGAGTCTTGCATTAAAGCTCATGATTTCCGTGGGAATCGTGCTTTTTGCAAGTATCTTTATCTGGTCCCATTTTACCCTGAAATTTCAGGAACAAACCCTGATTGATAAAAAAATATCTGAGGTTGATAAATTTTGTAACACGGTTTTGAATTTTACCTGGTTTGCAATGTTGCACAATCCCAATAAGGACATGCAGGATATTTTAAAAAGCATGTCAGAGTATAATGATATTGAATCTATAAGAATTTTTAATTGCCAGGGGCAGATTAAATTTTCAAATACTGACATGGGGCTTGGCGCTATAGTTGAAAAAACAGATGTAGCCTGTAAAACCTGCCATGAAACAGAGACGCCGGTCATTAGAAAAGATATCAAGGACAGGGTCAGAATATTTAAATCAGATCAGGATGAACTTTTGCTGGGTATTATGAACCCCATACTAAATGAACCCTCCTGCTCAACTGCACAATGCCATTATCATCTTAAGGGAATTAACAAACTTGGCGCCCTTGATGTAGTTGTTTCCTTAAAAGATGTAAAGACAGAAATCAGTTTTATAAAAACAATGTCCGTGTGGACGGCCATTTATCTTTTTATAATCCTGGCAATAACTATTGGCGTTAGTATTTTTACTCTTGTGACAGATCCTATAAAAAAATTGATCAATGAGACAGACCTGATCGGCAAAGGTAATTATCGCAATAATACCAATAAAATAAGCCAGAAAGATGAGATCGGGCAACTATCCATGGCAATCCATGACATGGGATATAAAATAAAAAGCAAACAGACTGAATTGAACAGACAAAAAGATCTGTACCAGAACCTTTTTGACCAGGTGCCCTGCACAATAACAGTACAGAACCGTGATTATCAGCTTCTTGAGTTCAACCAGGGCTTTTCAAAAAAATTCAAACCGGAATACGGTGATTTCTGTTATTCAGCCTATAAGGATCTTAATAAAAAATGCAATGACTGTCCCGTTGAAAGAACATTCATTGATGGTAAATCCCATTTCAGTGAAGAGTCTGGAATAAACAAGGATGGAACGATTGTACACTGGTTTGTGAAAACAGCACCGTTAAAAGATGAAAAGGGTAATATTGTTGCCGCCCTGGAAATGAGCATTGATATTTCCCGTAGAAAAAAGCTTGAGGGAATCGTAAAAGATTCGGAACGGAAATATCAGGCAATTTTTGAAAGCATCCCTAATCCCGTATTTATTCTGGATATTGATAATTATAAAATCATGACCTGTAACAACAAAGCACTGGAAGTTTATGATTACAAAAAAGATGAGTTGAAAAACAAGCCGTTTTCTTTTCTTTTTCCGGAAAAGGGGGAATTTGAAAAATTTAAACAAAATTTGGATAATCCGTTTCATGAAAGATTAATCAATCATAAAAAAAATCGGGAGAGTATCTGGGTCAACATCTGGGTCAGTCCTGCCGAGTTTACACAACAAAAAGTCCTGCTTGTTACAGTGCTTGATATAACCTTATCCGTTGAAACAGAGCATCAGCTGATCCAGGCAGGTAAAATGGCCACCCTGGGAGAAATGGCAACAGGAGTTGCCCATGAACTTAATCAACCTTTATCAGTTATTAAAACTGCTTCAAGTTTTATATCAAGAAAAATCGACAGGAACGAACCCATTGATAAAGATATCTTAAACACACTCTCCCAGGAGATCGAAAGCCATGTGGACAGGGCCTCAAAGATAACCAACCACATGCGGTTGTTTGGCCGGAAATCGACGTTTTCAAAAGAAATAGTGAATCTAAATGAAACCATTAAAAAAGCGTTTGATATTTTCAGCCAGCAATTAAAACTGCGAGAGATTGAGGTTAAATGGAAACTTGATGATAACCTGCCGGAAATAACTGCAGATCCGGTTCGGCTGGAACAGGTCTTTATCAATCTTCTTATTAATGCAAGGGATTCCATAGTTACCCGGTCTGAAAAAAATGAAGGTGACAAAATAAAACAAATTACCATTGCAACTTTTTTAAGCAGCCATGTTGTTATCGTAACGATATCAGATACTGGGACAGGAATTCCAGAATCAGATATCAATAAAATCTTTGAACCTTTTTTTACGACAAAAAAAGTTGGGGCCGGCACAGGCCTGGGATTATCCATAAGTTATGGAATTATAAAAGAGTCCGGGGCAGATATAAGTGCCAAAAATAACCCGGAAGGCGGTGTTACATTCACCATTGGTTTCCCCACAAACCCTGGAGAACTAAGGGAGTATTAATGGATAACAAGGTTATGAAAAATAACAAAATACTTCTTGTTGATGATGAAGAGGGTATCAGAAGGGTTTTGAAAATTACCCTTGAATCATCCGGGTATGATGTGTGCCTTGCACCTGACGGTGAGACCGGACTTAAAACCTTTGCCGACAAAATGCCCTGTATTGTCATAACAGACATTAAAATGCCCGGGATTGATGGTATTGAAGTCCTAAAGAGAATTAAAAACCTGAATCCTGAAACCGAGGTTATTGTAATAACCGGTCATGGTGATATGGATCTTGTAGTTAAAAGTCTTCAATATGAAGCCGCAGATTTTATAACCAAACCTATAGATATAAACGATCTTGAATCAGCCATAAAAAAAGCACAGGACAGGATTGTCATTTCTCAGAATATAAAGAGTTATATGGATGACCTTGAAATTCTTGTTAAGGAAAAAGATAAAAAAATCAATGAGTCTGAAACGCTGGTTACAATAGGCCAGACCATTGCCGGTATGTCCCACGCCATTAAGAATATTGCAGGGGGGCTTAAAGGAAGTTCTTTTGTTTTGGAACAGGGTATTGAGCATGAAAACCAGGAATATTTAAAACAGGGCTGGCAAATGATGAAAGGCAATATCGATAAGATCACAAAACTTTCCCTGGATCTTTTAAACTATGCGAAAACAACAAAACTCAATCTTCAACTTGAAAATCCAAACAAACCGGCAAGAGAAATTATGCAGCTGATGAACCACAGGGCAAAAGAAAATAATATTGTTTTTAAACTTACGCCCTGTATTGAAAAAAGACTGGTTTTAATGGACGGGGAAGCCATACACCATTGCATTTTAAACCTTGTAACCAATGCGTTTGATTCATTTAACAAAAGGTCTACCCAAAATCAGATCAAAAACGTAAATATTTTTGTAACAATCGAGAATAACGCTATTATCTACAAGGTCCAGGACAATGGATGCGGTATTAACGACATCATAAAAAAATCTATTTTTAATGACTTTATTACCACCAAGGGAATGAACGGAACGGGTTTTGGGTTAATGACAACCAAAAAAATAATAGAAGAACACAATGGGGAAATAGACTTTAAGACTGAACAAGAAAAAGGTACCCGGTTTATTATTAAAATCCCAATAAGGAGCAAAGCCTGAGAAATGGGCTTTTAAACTCATGGAAAAAATTTTTCTTCATAAGAACGGGGTTATTACAAAACAAGGCAAAAAGCTCACCACCTCTGTTTTGAAATTATTAGGAAACACTATTGAAATTGATGAGATATTTACCTTAAATTCGTTTTTCATGATGGTTAAAAAATATCCGGATCTGAAAAACATAAGCGAAATATTGGAAGCACTTCTTGAAATTATTTCCAAAAATTGCAGTTCAGGATTTAAAACCGAAGAATTAGAATCATTGCTATTTTATAAAACGATAGAAATAGAGGGCTTTCCAGGAACACCAAGCTTGAATTTTTATACCACTTTGAAAGGAGTATCCAACACAAATATTATAGATTTAAAGTTTTTTCATTTAGAAAATTTATTGAACCACAAATTAAAATTAGGAAAATTAAAACATGTTGTTTTTGGGGATAAGGAGGATGTTTTTCAGTACGAGACCTTTTACACTCTTTTTGACCTTGTGGAAGGTATTGCCTGGGAACTTTCTTTTAATTTTAACCCGATAGAATGTTCTATAAGGAGGTAATTATGTTTAAGAAAATACTTTTTGCCACAACATCTTCTCCAGCCTGTGATGCGGCTGCAAAAATCGCTTTTGAACTTGCTGAGAAATACAAGTCGGAATTGATTCTTTATCATGTATTTGGAGTGCCATCCCATGGAGGTGGTTTTTCTGTGACCGATTATCTTACAGGAGAAGAAGATGATGCAGGCCCGGATTATATAGAATTTGTAAAAGACGAGATGAAAAACACCTATGAAAAACTGATTGAAAAGCATGGAGAACCAAGGTTTGAAGTACTTGCAGGTATCCCTTCAACCGAGATCTTAAGATTTGCCAGAAAAGAGGGGATTGACTGTATCATAATGGGCTCCCACACAAGAGCCGATGAAACCGGAGCTGCAAGATTCAGGGGTATTGTGGGGACCACAATGCAGACGGTCGCCCAAAGAGCCAGGTGTCCGGTCCTGATTATCAGTAGGCCCTGTGCAACTTGTTTCTGGTACTTTAATAAAATTATTTTTGGAACAGATTTTTCAAAGGCCTCCATGTCTGCATTTAAATTTGCATTTAAAATGGCAGAATCCATTGGATGCAAACTTTATCTTTTCCATGCACTTGATATTGATACATCCCAGGCTGGGGTTTCACCCGGCCAAAAATCGATAGAGGATAAGATAACAGCAGCAAGAGCGAGGCTTGAAGAAGAGTATGTTTCTCAAATGAATGATTTTGATAATTATGAGATTTCCATATGGGAAGGTATTCCCTATGTGGAATTGCTGAAATTTGCAAGGGAAACCAGTGGTGACTTGATTGTTATGGCTCATCATACAAGAGATATTGACCCTGACCAAGCGCTTCTTGGAACAACAGTTGAACAAGTGGTTTTACGATCAGCCTGTCCTGTTGCCAGTGTTAACCGGCCGGACAGATTATAAACCCTAACGTTGCATAAAACTTTCATGACTTTTGCAACGTCAGAGTATACGGGAAGAAAATGGTTGAAAAAAAAGACAGGCATAAGGTTCTCATCATTGACGATGAGATCCAAATGAGATTTTTTCTCATGACCCTTGTCAAATCACTGGGTTTTGATCCTGTAATGGCAAAAGATGGTGTGCAGGGGCTTGATATGTTACGCAAAATCAGGCCTTCTGCCATTATTCTGGATATCATGATGCCTAAAAAAGGGGGAGCCATCGTCTACCAGGAACTTGTAACCCATCCTGAATTTAAAACCATACCTCTTGTTTTTTTTTCAGGGGTAGATCGCAAAGCATTTTTTCATTATATAAAAATGCTAAATGTTAATCTTGAACATAATATCCCTGAACCCTCAATTTTTGTTGCAAAAGATGCCGACTCTGAATATCTTAAAGGTGTTATTAAAACATGTGTATTGGGAAAAGTTCTTGAACCGGAATAATTGAACCGGAATAATTGCATAGGGATAACCATTATGGCAGTGAGAGTTTTGCTTGTTGATGATGAAGAGGGTATCAGAAAAGTTTTAAAAATCTACTTGCAGGATGTTGGATATAAAGTTGTTACTGCTGATAACGGGAAAAAAGCCGTTGAGATAATTGATGCTGAATCTTTTGATATCGTTCTGACTGATATCAGAATGCCGGGTATGGATGGTATCTCTCTTTTAAAACATATAAAAAAAAACAGCCCTGACACTGAAGTCATTATGATCACAGGACATGGTGACTTTAAGCTTGCCATTGAAAGCTTAAAGCTTGATGCTGTTGATTTTATTTCAAAACCGATTGATAATGATATCCTGGAGATAGCTCTTAAAAGAGCCCACGACAGGATTGAAACAAGAAAAAAAATCCTGACCTATACAAAAAATCTTGAAGTGCTTGTGGAAGAAAAAACCCGGAAATTAGCAGAATCAAAAAAAAGATATATTCAGCTGTTTAATGAATCTCCAAGTTACTTAACCATACAGGATAAAAATCTTAATATTATAGAAACAAACAGGATTTTCAAGGAACACTTTAACTATAAAGAAGGAATGGCTTGTTATGAAGTGTACAAAGGCAGAAACTCTCCATGTCCCGGTTGCCCGGTAATAAAAACGTTTGATGACAACCAGTCCCATACTGCTGAAATGGATGTTGTTCTAAAAGACTCAAGTGTGCGAAATATTTTTATCCAGACATCGGCCATTACGGATTCAAAAGGAAAGGTCAAGCATGTCATGGAGATGTCCACGGATGTAACAATGATCCGCGAGCTTCAGGACCATCTGGCTTCACTTGGACTTCATATCGGATCTGTTTCCCATGGCCTCAAACAGGTTTTAACAGGACTTGACGGCGGTTCTTATCTCATAGAGTCCGGCCTGGGAAAAAACGACAACCAACAAATATCAGAGGGCTGGGAAATCGTAAAGGAAAAGCTTTCAAAGACAAGACAAATGGTTCTTGACATCCTGTTCCATACAAAAAAAAGAGAACCGGACCGATCAGAAGTCTTGTTGCAGGAATTGATAAAAGAAATTGTATCGTCAATTAAGCCAAAAGCAGATCAGGAAAATGTCAATTTAAAGATTGATTTTCCCCATAATAATATCGTACTTTTTATAGATAAAATGGCTGTTTTAGCAGCTTTGTCCAGCATTCTTGAAAATGCAGTTGATGCCTGTGTATCAAAAAATATAAAAGGTGAAATCAGTTTTTTGACCCAAATTAAAGACCCTGATATCATTTTTTCCATTAGAGACAATGGCAAGGGATTGGATGAAAATAAAAAAGATAAAATATTTGATCTTTTCTTTTCTGATAAAGGGAATAAGGGAACAGGCCTGGGACTTTTTATTGCATCACGATCCATTAAACAACATGGCGGAACAATAAAGGTTACATCTCAATTGAATCAATATACCCAGTTTATTGTTACCCTTCCTTTAAAATAATCTGTTTTTTTAAGTAAAAATTGTAAACCATAAAAGTTGCATGGCAATTGCAAAATAAAGGTCTTTTTGGTATTGATATATTAAACTAATAGGCGGGGTCAGGCTTGCATAGTCGCTTTAATTGCTAAATAAACGCAACTATGCAAGCCTGACCCCACTCAAATTTTTTGAAAAATCGAGGAGCATTTAATGCAAAATCATAAAAAGGCCATCCAGGTATTAGGAATCAATGGAAGTCCGCGCCAAAATGGTAATTCCAGGTACCTCATGTCTTGTTTCATGGAAGAAATGAAAACCCTGGGACATGATACCCAGGTCTTGGATGCGGTCAAGCTAAAGATTAATTCCTGCATAGGTTGTAGTAATTGTGAAACAAAAGGTGTGTGTATCTTTAAAGATGATTTTACAAATATTTTTCTGCCGGCCGTAATAAAGGCTGACATTCTTGTCATCTCCTCCCCGATTTATTTTTATGCTTTTCCGGCAGCATTAAAAGCCTTGATTGATCGTATTCAGGTATTGTGGTCAAGAAAATACAGGCTAAAGATGGATGATTTTAAAGATCGCAAGCGCAAAGGAGTGCTTCTGGCAGTGGGTGCCACACGCGGGAAAGATTTGTTTGACGGGCTAAAGCTGACTGCCCGGTATTTTTTTGATGCCGCAGATATCCAGTACAAAGCCGATCTGTGCTACAGAGGGATTGATGAAAAAGGAGAGATGGAAAAGCATCCCACAATCCATGAAGATATTACAAATCTGGTTCAAACACTAGTTAGTTAATGCCTCCGGTGATACAATACTGCCATGAACATCCTTTAATTCCAAAAGCGCTTTTTGCTGTTCAGCCAGGATATCAAAAAGGATTTGGGGAATTCCCTGTTCTTTGGCATAGGCTTTCTGCTGCAGTTCAACCCGTTTAATAATATTATCCAGGTATAGGGAAAATTGTCTGGTATACAGCTCTTTTGTATATTCTTTATCAATAATCTGTTTAAACAATAATTTTAAATCATCATATTTGGGAAGATTTCCAATGGGAGTTGCAATATAGTCTATTTCGTTATGGGCATATCGCTCAAGCCAGGAAAGCCATACTTTTACATCTTTTTTTTCTCCTAAAAGCTTAGTAGAATCACCACCACGAGCTTTTTCAGTTAAAAAATAATTCAGGCCGGCCATCACGGGGGTATGGTCTTTTTTTATTTTATTGTTTCCAAAGAATTTGAACTGGACATCCATATAATCCCCCAAAGCGCCGGGAATAAATGGTGCATTAGCCCAGGGAGCTCTTTTAACACCCGTTGCGCCTACTTCTGTTGCAGTGGCAGCGGAAACGATACAGGCCCCGATGACAACGCCGGCAGAAGAATTTTTAGCCACCCATACCGGTGGCATGGTGTCGGCATCCCGACCACTGTATGTAAAAACGCGAGTTAGAGCGCCTTCGGGGTTTTCTGCTTCCGGAGAATAATTATCAAGGGATTCAGACTTTAATGTGCAGCGCGAATTCGGATGGGACAAAGGGATGGGTTTGCCATTTTCATCTATTTTACCATCATACCAGT
Source organism: Desulfobacula sp. (assembly GCA_018702715.1). Taxonomy (GTDB): domain Bacteria; phylum Desulfobacterota; class Desulfobacteria; order Desulfobacterales; family Desulfobacteraceae; genus Desulfobacula. The sequence continues at coordinate 9,220 of JABIYQ010000318.1, forward strand.
CACCCTGAAAATTAAAGCCTTTTTTGGGATGATCTTCATTGTTTCCCACCCAGTGGGGAACTTTGTTTTCATCAATCAGAACATTAGACCAAATCACTTCGTGTCCGGGTTGTCTTAACACTTTCATCAAAAGAGGGTCGCCTTCAAGATTAACATCTTCTACAATGCCAAAAATGCCGCATTCAGGATTGACAGATCTTATGCTGCCGTCATCTGCGATCCACATCTGGGCAAGATCATCTCCGATAAATACATTTCCCGCCATTGCCGTTGTGGTTTTTCCGCATCCGCTGGGGGCGGCACCTGCAAACCAGGTCACGCGATTATTGGGCCCGTGGATTCCCGTGATAAACATATGTTCAGACAATTCATTGCCGGGATTTTCATACACAGCTTTATCCACTGCAAACCTGTGATTTCCTTTTTTGAGCAGCAAGGTATTACCGGCATAGGTACATTTCCAGCTATAGGTTGTTTTAAATTTGCGATCCATGAACACCCTTGCATCGGGAAGATCCTGTGCTCTATTCAGACCTTCACTGTGAACATTTGTAAAGAAATGACCCAGCGCTTTTACTTCATTGTCAAAATCTGCATAGGTGTTTCTATAAAGCAGTTCGGCACTATGGGCAACATAGGTGGAACTTGTGATCTCCAAAGCCGGATTTGAGACGGGAGAGCCAACAGGACCCCTCATGTAAAATCCAATGATCATGGTCATGCCTTTCATGATATCGGCCATATTGGACCTGACTTGTTCAAGAGCGGCGGGCCTGTCCATCCGGTTGGCAAGAGAACTGACATGGTCTTCCGGATTGGCAATATAATAGGTCCTGTCAACGATTCTGCCTTGTTCCTGTGCCAGGTCGTAATGAATGGTATGCCCCTCCATGGCAAGAGAGCCTTCTTCTTTTTTAGCAAGGGCAAGATTTTTAATAAATTTCTTGTCTTCTAAGGATCCAGTATTGACGAAAATTTTGGAAGGATTGCAAAGAACGATTGAATTAGCAATTTTTTTTAATACTTCAGGATGTTTAATTTTTAAAAGCCGGATTAATTGTTCATCATCTAAATATTTTTGAAATATGGCTTTGGCACTCTCTTCAGAATCAACTTTTCCAAGTTCATTAATAATATCAATATCATTGCCCGTATTAAGCATTTTATTTATTGTCTCCAAATTTAATGTTATCAAAAGGACTTTGTATTCTTCTAACATTAAATTGTAAAAAAACAAATATTATCTTATGTTTTTTTAAAAAAACTTTGATTGTATTTTTCTGATAACCAGTATAAAACCTGTATGGTAAAAGGTTATAAAGGCTTGAGGTAAAGGGAAAATATGACTAAAAAAATATTTGCGGATTTACACAATCACACAACAGCCTCTGATGGGGATTTTACACCGGAACAATTGCTTGAACGGGCAAAAGCCCTTGGAATAAAGGCACTTGGTATTACTGATCATGATACCTTGGAAGGTTTGAAAAATGCAGTCTTAGCAGGGAAAAAATATAATATTGAGGTAATCCCCGGTGTTGAGGCTTCTATCCGGTTTAAACGATCTTTTTTTACGGGTACATTGCATTTATTGTGCTATTTTAAACCAGCCAGACTTTTAGAAGATAAGTTTGTAAAAGGCTTTCAAAATGTCCTGGCCCAGGGAAGGGGAGAAAATCTTTCAAGGGCAAGGATTGATGAAATCAATAAAAATTTTGGACCGGCCGGGAAAATTGTTTTATTAAAAAGGGATCTGACATTTAAAGACATATCCGCTTTCAGCCATAATGCAACAAGACGGCATTTTGCCCTTGCTTTAAATCAAATCTTTGGGATTATAGATACGAATATTATCAATACAATTATTGGAAACAACAGCCCGGCTTACCTTCCTTCAGGAATAAAATTAGAAGATATGAGTCGTTTTTTAAGGGAAAACAATGTCCTTTCAGTCCTGGCCCATCCGGCAGCCGGGTCTTTCACGGGCAAGGGGCATTATAAGGAAGTCCTGCCGCCAATTGAAATTGTAGAACAGATTTTGCCGGATTTTATCAATGCGGGTATTAAAGGCCTGGAAGTCTATTATCCAGGTCACATTGCAGAGCACCAGGAGTTGATGAAATCCTGGGCGAAAAAATATCATCTTTTAATTACAGGTGGATCAGATTGTCATGATGGAAAAGAACGCCCTCTGGGAGTAAGCGGTTTATCTGAACCAGAATACTTAACATTTAAGGAGTCACTGGCATGAGAAGAAAAGAAAAAGAAATTACAAATAGAGAAGATATTGAAAATATTTTAAGACAAAGCAAAGTCTGCCGTCTGGCAATGGTTGATGAAGATAAACCATATATGGTTCCCTTGAATTTTGGCTACAGCAACGGATGCCTTTTTTTCCACTGCGCAAAGCAGGGAAGAAAAATAGACTTGATTAAAAAAAATCCCAATATCTGTTTTGAGGTTGATGAACTTATCCGGTTAAAAAAAGCAAGTTTAGCCTGTGACTGGGGAATTGATTTTAAAAGTGTGATCGGGTCGGGTACTGCTCAAATTCTGGAAGATTCAAAAGAAAAGATACAGGCATTAAATGCGATTATGTCACAATATTCAGGCAGAACATTTGAGTATCCCGATGAGATGCTTGAAAAAACACTTGTGATAAAGGTTGTCATTGATGAAATGACAGGGAAACAATCTTAAATATGAGTGAAAGCATAGATAAAACTAATTTTTTGGATCTTAAGTCCTGTAACCCTGAAAAAGTAATATCAAGAACGGGCTGCAAATTTGATAAAATCAGCGAACAATATTTTGTAGATATATGGGGGGTTACATATTGTGTGGATTTAAATAAATATGAAGTCAGGCCAAAAGGACCCGGTTTGAAACCCCATCATAATTGTTTGTACTTATTTATTTTATTTTACCTGATGAAATCAAAAAATATGCTTCCTTCAGGGGTCTGGGTGTCTGAAAAAGATATACCGGGCGGGGCGGCTTTCTTCAGGGGCCCCCACACTATTCCGGCAGATTTGATTACAGCAAGATTTGGAGAGGATATAGACCTTTTTAAAAAAGGCTGTGAAAAATTAGGAGGTATCCCAATTGA
>JABIYQ010000196.1 GCA_018702715.1 Desulfobacula sp.
GGAATCCAGCCGATTTTTTGTCTTATGTGTCCTGAACTTACCGAAGAAAATATGCTGGAACTGGCAAGCATTGGTACTGACCTTGATCTGACCCAGGATACCCTGGATGCTGTTATAGATGACATTTTAGGTTAAAAAAAATGAAGGGTCCGAAAATAGGGCTGTATGCAGGGTCAGGAACTTCCCATTCCTGGCTCTGGTTTGTAGACCTTTTTGAAAAGGCAGGTTTTTATGATCTGGTTTTTCTGGATGAATTTTCTGTACAAAACAATGATATAAAAGTGCTTGATGTGCTGGTCGTCTCCGGCGGGGATACATTTGCCGTGGCAAAAAGCCTTGGAAAAGAAGGGGGTCAAAACATCAAGTCCTTTGTTGAACAAGGCGGTACATATATTGGTTCCTGTGCAGGGGCCTATCTTCCCATGAACTCATCTAAAAAACCCCTTGACTGGTTTAATTTTGTTGATGTTAAAATCACAAATTTGAGCAAAACTCTTCCCCTGGCTGAAATTACGACCTGCAAATTCTGCACATCCTATGGTTGTGATTTTGTGTTTCACCCAGTCAGGGAAGCTGTTGCATTGAAAACCACCTCTTTTTTTGACAAAAAAACGCCTGTTGTATTTACGGCACCGCTATATGGAGGGCCCGGGATGAAAGCGTGTGATCCATCCTGGGTACTTGCAGTTTATGAGGGGTTTACCCGTAAGACCTCTTTTTTGACGAGTCGGAAAATTGCTGAAAAAACCCTTATCAAAAAAGCCGCTGTTATAAGGGTGCCATACAAAAAAGGACAGTTTTATCTTTTGGGACCTCATCTTGAACACCCAAAATTTAAAGAAGCCAACCAGTTTATTATCGATGCCGTAATCTCTGAAACGGGTATGGTTCAAAATCGTGGGTCTTCAAAATATAGATTAAAAAGTGCTCCCTTAAAAGAAAAAATAACTGGAAAACAAGCCAAAGAACTACTTTTAAGCATCAGACGGGAATTGAGCAATTCACGAATTGTGGCAGCCAGTCTGGAATTTTTACCCATCCAATGGCTGATCGGGCAAAAAGTTTATGAACCGCAAAAAATGCGGGTATATCTTGAGTCCATGTGGAAACGGATGAAGGCCCTTGAAAAAAACAAGGTATTAATACTTGAGCCTGGGCTTTATAGTAGGATCACAAGTGCCGCGTGTCAAATAACCCTTGAGCTTCGCAGAATAAAACAGCAGATTGATGAGAATCTGGACAGCCTTGAAACAGCCGTCAAAATCTTTGATTTGCTGCATGTTCTGTCATCCTCTTTTTTTGATCTGTATTTTGCAACACTGTTCAATGGTTCTCAACAATATCATGAAGGGATTAAATCAAAAGTAAAGATTAAATAAAGTATCGTTACGCAATACATAACACCATAATTTTCACGACAGGAGAAAAAATTGCAAACCGGAACTATAAAGATAAAAATTAAATTACAACCCGGATGGATTTGCATGCTTGTTACAACGGGATGCTTTCTACTGGCACTTTTATGGTTTTCCCATGCCCGGGCCGGGACTGATACAGCATCATTTTCCACCTGGTTTGTGGATATGAGTCAATATGCAGATGCTGCCCACGCAAGTCTTAAGTGCGAAGAATGTCATGGTTCCATGACCGACAGGGAGCCGGCCATGGGGATCGGTCTGAGAAAAAATCATCCTGATTCAAAGTCGGTTGATTTTCTTAAAACCCAAACCAAAAGAAACTTTGATTATCAGGTCTGCCAGAAATGTCATAAAATTGCGTATTCACGTTTTGTTAAGGGGGAACATGCAAGGGCTGTATTCAAAGAGAAAACACAAGGCAAGCCTTCCCAAACCGGTTTCGCTCCCACCTGTGGGGACTGCCATTCAGCCCATTATTCCAAATCTCATCTGACACGTGTCCAAACAGGAAAGATGATGACTCAAACCTGCGGAGCATGTCACCTTGAACAAAAACAAAGCTTTCTTGCAAATTATCATGGCAAGGCTGCGGTAAATCTGGAATATGATAAAGCCGCATTTTGTTCGGATTGTCATGGTGCCCATACCATGCTCTCTCTTAAAGATAAGGATGTGGTATTGAATGCCTGCAGACGATGCCATTCAGATGCGACACCTGAATTTGCAAGTATTATTATTCATGACAGCACAAAGAATCTTGATGTGAAAAGTGATACCAAAAAATCGAGTCTGAAATGGGTTCATTTAATGCGCGCATTGTCTTTATTTTTTGTTATTGCCGTTCTTGTTTTTTTCTACATGCACACAGGACTCTTGATGTTAAGAAAACTCCATGAAAAATTGAGGAGACATAAGTAATGGAAACCAGAATAAATTCCCCCCAAACCTTTCAGCGGTTTCATATCCTGCACAGGATTTTGCATATGGTCATTATTTTTAATTTTACCTTCCTTGCAATTTCAGGTTTTCTTCTTCATTTCAGTGGATTTGGATGGGCAAGATTTTTGATCGCTCTGATGGGAGGAGCCGGTGCTGCAGGGTGGTTACACAGGTTTTGTGCAGTATTTCTTTATTTTGGGATACTGGTTCATGTTTTCTGGCTTATTTATTATAAAATGGTGCTAAAACAAAATTTTTGTGGACCGGATTCTATTTTGCCGGGAAAAAAAGATGTCAAAGATCTGTTCCAGAATTTAAGGTATGTATTTAACAAAGGCACTCCCCCATTATTTGACAGGTTCAGCTATCTTCAAAAATTGGATTACTGGGGCGAATTGCTTGGCATGCAAAGCATGGGAATCACAGGCCTTATCCTTTGTTTTCCAGAGTTTTTTGCAGGGATCATTCCGGGATTTTTTATTAATATAGCCGGTTATTTTCACTTTTATGAAGCCGTATTAGCGGTGATGTATATTGGTGTGGTTCATATGTCGGATACCCACCTTGCCCCGGATGTTTTCCCAATGGAAAAAGCCATTTTTACAGGAAAGATAGAAAAACAAAGATTTATGGAAGACCACCCTGGTGAATGGAAAAGGCAACAGATGATCAACGACCAAAAGCTTTTATAAATAAAACTGATAAATAAAATTAAAATTTCAAATGGAAATGCCCTTATGAATTTAAAAACAATATTATCTATTATAATCGGTTGTGCACTGATGATTTTCATGGCAGCTTTTAACAGCACCCAGGCTTTTGCATCAAAGGTTGCTGATTTAAAAGCTGCAAAGGCCATTGAAGAACAGGTCCAAAAACCTTTGGTGCAAGAACCTTTGCTGTGTCTTGACTGCCACAGAATGCCGAATATAAACACTAACGAGGGTGTTATTGCATCCCAGGCTTTTTGTTATGATTGTCACAAAAAAGAAGATATAATAAAACGAAATGGTGTGACTGCTGCAAGCTTACAGATTACAATGGATACCTTTAACGATAACCAGCCTGATCATCGTTTTATTGCATGCATTAATTGTCATACGGATATTGCCCGTTCACCCCATAAAACCCAAACAGGGGTAACCTGTACCAAATGTCACACGCAGCATTCTGAAGGCCCGGCCAATGACCCCCATTTAAGGGTATCCTGCCAGGCATGTCATTTCCAATCAAAATTTGTAAAGCTTGATCCAAAAGATTTTAAAGTGAAGCTTGCCCACAATGATTATGATGGTGTTCCCATAATCCTTTCAAAACATATTCTTTCAGATGTAGAAGATGAAGAAACATGCAGGAAATGTCATTTTAAAAATAATCCAGTGGGAGCTCCTGCTGCAGTGCTTCCTTCAAAAAGCATCCTTTGCATGATGTGCCATAATTCACCCCTGGCAGTGGGCCATCCTGTTTTTGGCCTTGCAGGCCTTATCTTTATGGTGGGTATTTTTTTCATGATTGCTTTCTGGTTCAAGGGAAGTGTAAAAGGAGAGGAAAAATCTCTTCACAGGAAAATCAGCTTAAGCTCGGAATCAATCTGGAATACAATTTTTTCAAAACAGGTTTTCAGTCTAATAAAAATATTTATTCTGGATATAGTTTTTCAAAGGAGAATTCTTAAAGAGAGTGTTTCCAGATGGTCAATGCATTCCTTAATTTTTACTGCCATTCTGCTGCGTTTTGGGTTAAGTCTTTTTACAGCCATTGGATTCTATTTTAATCCAGAAGGGAACATGCTCACAGCACTTATAGATAAGAACCATTGGTTTACAGCATTTGCAAATGATATTTTAGGCCTTTTTATTCTTCTGGGCATTATCTGGGCCATTGTAAAACGATTTGTTATTAAGCCGGATCATGTGGTTTCGGAATACCAGGATAATATTACCCTTATACTCATCGGCACTCTTGTCCTGCTGGGATTTTTCCTTGAAGGAGCAAGGATTCTTGTGACCGGAATCCCTTTTGATATGGCAGTTTATTCCTTTGTCGGATATCTGGTTTCCAAAGTGTTTTCAATCTTTTCCATTGACTGGGGCCAGGTATACCCGTTCATGTGGTACGCCCATGGTGTGGTGGCGGCAGTCTTTATTGCCTGGCTGCCCTTTGGGAAGATGCGGCATATGTTTAACACGCCTCTGACCTATTTTATAGAAGCTGTTGATGGTGTTAAAAATGAGAAAAGGGTTTAATCGGAATAACAATTTAAAGGTGTTAAAATGACCGAAGAAGAAACAAAGGGTTCTGACTCCCAAATAGATGAAACAATAGATAAAAAAGAGGATATTTCGTCTTTGGATCTGGAAAAAAATACCAAGGAAAAAGTCAGACAGATACCCATACATAAGCTGGATATAAAGCGGTTAATAGCCCTTGATTCCTGTACCCGATGTGGGGAGTGCCTTACCTGGTGTCCTGTTCATGACCAGGATTCAAAAGAAGAACTTATTCCCAGAAGAAAAATAATAGATTTTTTAAAGCTTGCCAGAACACAAAATGGATTTCTTGCCGGAATTATGGAAAGTGATAAAGTCGGGGAATCATTGAAAAAGGTCATTTCAAAATTAACCGGGTACAGGCAAGTTACCAAAGAACAGATGGAGAAATTTGTATTTAGTCTGTATGAATGTTCTACCTGTGGCCAGTGTGAAGTGGTTTGTCCGGCCCATATTGATACGATCGGCCTTTGGGAAGAACTTAGGCGATTGATTGTGCGGGCGGGTTATGGCCCTTTGGAGCCCCAGAAAGCCTTGAGAAAAAGTGTGATGACCTTTGACAATCCCTGGCAGCAGCCAAGGGCAGGTCGGACTAAGTGGTCCCGCCGTGCAAAAAAGGATGGCCTGATTACCGAAGAACCCAGACAAATTAAAAAAACAAAGGGCAGGGTTCTTCTTTTTCTGGGATGCACAGCTTCCTATGATGCAAATGTCAAGAGGGTGGCCATAAATACCATCAATGTTCTGGATGCCCTGGGTATAGATTACGGCGTACTTGGAAAGGAAGAAAAATGTTGCGGCAGTGTATTGCTCAGGATGGGAGATCCTGAATATAAGCGATTATTTCAGGAAAATATTGAACAATTCAACAGCCTTGGCATTGACACATTGATCAGTTCCTGTTCAGGTTGTTTCAAAACCATAATGCAGGATTATCCTAAAATCGGAAAATTGAATTTTGAAGTTTTGCATACGGTTGAATATCTGGCCCGACTGGTAAAAACCGGTGAATTGACCTTTACCCATCCTGTTGACAAGACAATTACCTTTCATGATCCCTGCCACCTTGGAAGGGCCACGGGTGGATTTGATGCACCTCGGATGATCATGGAAGCCATTCCTGGACTAAACCTTGTCGAAATGCCCAGAAACAGGGAATATTCAAGGTGTTGCGGTGCAGGCGGCGGATTAAAGGCAGGGTTTCCTGAAATTCAGGGTCGCATGGCCCAAAAGCGGATCAAAGAGGCTGAAGAAACCGGCGCACAAGATCTGGTCTCCTGCTGTCCATTTTGTTATCAGGGACTTCAGGTGGGAATAAATGCGCTGGAATCTGATATTGTTATGAAAGATCTTTCAGAATTCATTGCAGAATCTATTCTGGGTTATGATGTGTTTGAAAAGGCAGCCAAAGAGGCGGAA
>JABIYQ010000359.1 GCA_018702715.1 Desulfobacula sp.
AACTTCCTTTAATTTTTTAGCGATCAAAGGCATCATAATGTCATCCAACTTATTCATTCAAACATCATAGATCAGAATTGCGATGGCTTAATTGATCCAATAGGTACGAGTTCAAATACAGTAGGTACGAGTTCAAATTTAAAAATCAACCAGTTTGATAATGGCAATTTTCCTGATGTTGATATGTATGTGACTGTTACAGATCTAAATGGTAATGCTGTTTCAAACCTTGGCAATCAAAACTTTAAGGTTTTTGAAAACAACAGCCTGATTTCCCCCTTGACAGTTGTACCGGTTAGTTCCGGTACTTCTGCATTAAGCATTGGTATTACAATTGATAAAAGCGGCAGCATGGGCAGCAGTGGTATGGCAAGTGCTAAAACCGCAGTTAATAATTTTATTGATATGAGTACCGGAGTCCAGGATGAATTCGGGATTGTCGCTTTTAATTCAACTGCAACAACTATCAAGGATTTTACCACGGATAAGCAGGGTCTTAAAACAGCAGTCAATGGTATTAGCTATGGCGGAGGAACAGCTATTTATAGTGCGATTTACGAAACATTGACGCTCACCAGTAAACAACCTGGTATCAGGGCGGTTATCGCTTTTACTGATGGAATGGACGGCAGTAGTAACAAAAAACCTGATGAAGTTATTGCCTATGCCAAACAGCTTAATATCCCGGTTTATACAATTGGAATTGGAGGAGCCTCAAAAACTACATTGGAGAAGATAGCAACTGAGACAGGCGGAACCTATTCCACAGCTGACTTTAGTAACCTGTCAGCCATCTATCAAGGGCTTCAATCAACTATTTTAAAGCAGTATAAGATTAGTTTCCAATCCGGTTCATACCTTACAGTTGATAGATGTTATGATCTTGAAGTAAACCTTCCTGATGGAACTAAGTTTACAACTTACTACTGTGTAAAAGGATGTGCTACCTGTAATCCTCCCGTGATATCTCTGCTCGGAGATACCAAAAATATGCTTCAATCAGGAGGCGCTCCGGCTTTTGGCGGTTCTGTTCCGATTTCAATAAAAGCTGAAGTTACTGATCCTGATGGAGATGCTATTTCTGCTGTAAATCTTTATTATCGAACTTCAGGTACTAACAATATGTATACAAAGCTTCCAATGAGCAACATCTCTTCATATGATCCCTCTCTTTATGAAGTAGACGTTCCAGAGGCAGACTATAAAAATCCGGGGATTGACTTTTATATAACAGCGTCCGATGGAACTTACACCAAGAAATCAAATGAGTTTGCCATAGGCTCAGGTAGTTCCTGTACTAATTGTGTTGAGCAGATTTATATTGTTGCTCCAAAGAATAATGAAGCGCTAAGTTATGGAAGTGTAAGTGGTTCTCTGCCTTTTAGTTTTACAAAGATTACCAATACAGCGAAATACCTTTTGTGTTTAGAATTGAATGATCTTTTAGCTGGAACTTCTGTTCCCATTAAAATTGAACTTATTCCAACATGCTCCGGCAGCGGCGGCTCATGTACTCCCACCCCTAATTTTACGCAAGTCCTCACCGGCATGCAGTATCTGGTTCAACTTGATTCTGCAGGATGGGATTCAATGGCTGCCTGGGATATCACATGGGGTGTTGAGGCGTATAACGACAGTGGTGTGCTTATCGGCTCTACGTTTGATCAAAAAGTTCCGGCTAAGTATGTTAATGGTCTCAAATTCATTGCAAGTACTGCAGTAGCCCTTACCAGCCCTTCGCCGGGGTCAGTACTGGATAGTTCTCAATCTGCACCCGTATTCAAGTGGGATCTTTATACAGGAGTAGCAGAGTATGAACTGATTCTTGCCCGTGTGAGCGGCGCTACCTTTGATCCGATTATTCCTTTTCCAGGCCAGACCTTGAATCTTCTCACAATGGATGATGCAACATGGCAGTCAATGCCTAAAGGTACGTGGTATTGGACAGTTTTTGGGCGTGATTCCATGGGTAATCAAATGCCCTCAAAGTTTACAATATTTGATTTTATGGTTCAGTAATCAATAAATAATTTTAAAATAGAATTACGGCAGGGTCAGAAATGGCCCTGCTTTTTTTTTGATTAACCAACCTGCTTCAATTATCTTATAATTTTGAGTTGAGTTTTTTGCGGTTTTTCATTCTATCCCCCATCCTTAATGGGGTTATGTGCCTTGATAATTGTTTTGTTAAATGATATCTTCTGTCTTTGTTAATCAGGGGTATTGCTATTGGTTTAAATTAAAATTTTGTAAATTGGAAATATTAATCGGTAAAGGTGTAAATGTTCAGAGTTAATGTTCAAAATGTAGGTAAAGAATATAGGCTATATGCAAAACCCCATGACAGGCTTTGGGAAGCTTTGTTTAGAAAACCGAAACACGATCTTTTTAAGGTACTAAGTGATATCTCGTTTAATGTTGCCCTGGGCCAGTCACTGGGAATTATCGGTGATAATGGCGCAGGAAAATCAACACTATTGAAACTTCTTGCAGGAACGATTCATCCCACAACGGGCAATATTGAAGTTAACGGAAGGGTTGCAGCTCTTCTTGAACTTGGAGCAGGCTTTCATCCTGAGTTCACAGGCCGCCAGAATATACACCTGAATGCTTCCCTGCTTGGTATTCCAGAAGAAGAGATCAAACTAAAAGAGAATGAAATTATTGAGTTTGCTGAGTTGGAGCAATTCATTGATCGACCGGTCAGGACCTATTCTTCGGGAATGTATGTCAGACTTGCTTTTTCCATTGCCACAACGGTTGACCCTGAGATTCTGATTATTGATGAAGCCCTGGCTGTAGGGGATATGGCATTTCAGAAAAAATGCATAACCCGTATGAATTTTTTTAAAGAGCAGGGCAAGACAATGCTTTTTTGCAGCCATTCCATGTACCTTGTTCAAGAGTTGTGTGACCAGGTTATCTGGCTGGAAAATGGAAAAATAAAAAAAGCAGGTAAATGTAGTGAAGTTGTAGGGCTGTACGAAGATTTCTGCAATCAGAAAAAGGTCGTACTTGAGAATATCAATGAGCCGCATGTGTTAAAAAAAGCGCATGAACAAGATTGTAGGATCACCTCTTTTATAATAAAAACCATTGATTGCAACGATGTAGAAACTCTTATCGACCCCATGGAGCCGATAGTTTTGGAAATGGAAATTGAGGTTATGGCTGATAATATAAATCCTAATTTCGGTTTTGCTATTATGAGCAATGAGGAAGAGATTCTTGGGGCCAGTCTTACAAATTATGACGGTTTGGAATTTGGCCCCTATTATATAGGCCAGACCCTTGTTGTTCGTTATGTATTAGACTTTTTGCCTTTACGTGTTGGTTCCTTTAAGATTGTAGGTGGAATTTCTGATGATACCGGATTATTATGGTATGATTTGAAGTATATTGGGCCTGTTACAACTGCATTAAGAAAAGGCATGGGCCGGGTTTCACTCAGAGGCTCCTGGGAAATAATCGCCCAATGATATTAAAAAGGATTTATTATCAGAGATATCAAAGGTAGGTTGTCTGGCATTGTTAAATATATATCTACCATAAATGAGATGGAAAAAAATACCGCAATAAGCCATGAATCAAAGTTATTTTAAGAGTTGGGAAGAATAATATGATAATCCAGCAGGCCTGTGGAGTTTTAGCCAGGAAGGGGGAAAGCGAGTTTGCCAGGGCAAAAACTATGGCAATATACCGATTATAACTCGCATCCCATAAATTGTATAAAATAACGCTTTTCACACAACAAGAGGCATGAACTATGGTTAATCCAAATAATATGGGCAAAAACTGGTTACAAGCAAACAAAAACAATTTTGGCAGCCCCTTTTATAACTTATTGAATTTCCTGTTAACTCTTCATAATAGCATTGAAAATCTTGAGCCGATTTCATGCCGGCAATATCGGCAGTATCTACAAGTCGGGTTCTTGAATGAAATGCCGTTTTCCATCACGTTGCCGGATGTCAAGGAAGAGGAGGATATCGTCAGCTTCATCAATGCGCTTGACCAGGCATATCTTTACCAAATGATTAATGGTGCTTTTGTCGGCCTTATTCGATACCTTTTACAACAAAAAGACAACATCTCACTTCTTGATTTTGGTACAGGTGCATCCTGCGGCCTCTATGGCGGACAATCTGGGCATACACTCTTTGATTCCATCGATACCCAGCACCTCCACTTTGTAGGTATTGACAATGTCCACAAACCAGGAGGGTCTGTTTTTAATAGCTCAACATACAGAAAATCGGATATTCTTTCTTTTACCTCAGATCGGAAATTTGACCTGATTACCGGTCACCATGTAATGGAACACTGCTATAACTGGGAAGCTGTAATAAAGCATCTCCACCTGCTCCTGAAAAAGGGTGGCTACGCCAGAATTGATTACACAACCGGCACTGCTTATTTTACCGGGCATCTCCACCTGCTCCTGAAAAAGGGTGGCTACGCCTATTTGTCTTTTCCCCGTTTGGGAGGTTTTTACGATACAACTTATAGATTAATGGCGCCTAAGGACCATTGTGCCAGCTTTGATCTTAACTCTCTGCAAAAATGTGGAGAAACAATAGGTTTGAAGCTTTGTCTGGCGGGTGCTTACCTGGACCCTAATTTTCGCTTCAGTTGGATGGGCAACTTGTTGCCGAAACTGATTGATCAAGAGATTGCTGATTGCTTTTATTCTCTTTGCGTCTCAATTGATGCCAAAAAACTGCTGGGCTTACATCTCTATGGCAACTATGTTATTTTTCAGAAAATATAATGATTTGGTAACCCCCTCTTAAAATGAAAAACTTTAGATAAACTGTTTCTCATGTATGGATCTTTAGACACAATTATTGGCAGAAACAGATTTTCATTAAGGCAGGAGTAGAATGAAATATCTTAATAAATATACTGTAGTTGTTATTTTCTCTTTGATTATTGTCAGCATGTTATTCTTTACCATTTACACACCCATTGAAGAGAACTGCAATAAAAAAATTGGTTTTTTTTCACCGAATTATCTTGATTCATTTGTTTCACAAGTTAATTTTTCAATGATAAATCTTTACCCTGTTCATGATAAAAAAAAGGGGTCTTTACGAATTAATCTGGATTCTGTTAAAAAAATTTTTGATTATGTTGGCAACTATAATCATCGCGTTCATTTGAATTTAGGGTCTGTAATTACTGACCTTAAAGAGCCTGAAGCCATGAATACTTATTATGAAAATGATCAGGGTACAAAGCTAACAAAAGTGTTCAATATTGCCTCTTCTCATAAGATTAGGAAAATAGTTTCACATGAAGAGATTGAACTGCGATTGTCAGGTTTGCCCGAGATGCTTAAAATTTATTATGGCAAAGTTGGGACTATTTTTATAGCTGATGAGCCTTTTTTGAACGGAATATCGAATAATGAAATTAATCGTGCAGTACGAACGATAAGAAAGTTTTTTAAAAAGAATGGTGTTGATGGATTGAAGTTTGGTACTATTTTTGCGGCGGGTCTTTTTGATTCGGATTTTGCAACACATATCAACCGGCAGATGATGAAGTATGTTGAAAATATAGATAAATATTATAAGGAGCATAAGTCTTTGTTGTCACAAACCGGCATTAAAGCACAAGGATTCAAAAAATGGATTGATATAATGAACAACTCAAGGCTCACAACTTATGACAGTGCTAATAATTTTTATACAGAAGGTGGTATACCGACAGAACTTGACGTTGTTTCTTTTGATTCATATTTATCAACGATGCTGTTTGATCGAATTCATGAACATACTTTGCATTACTTTAGTGTTTCACTGGGATGTGAATCCTGCCGGCAGTTTGAAAATATAACACTTTCAGAATTGAGAAAAAAACTCTCTTTTATTCAGGATGGTCCAATGAATTTAAAGAAGGATAATTACGAAAATGATAAAGCTTTGCTGGATGCAATATTTGAGTGTCGAATGGCAGGCAACCGGATACTTCTTGAAAGAGCTTTGCAGGCTTTACCCAAACAGCCAAGACTGATGCTGATAGGCGAATCCAGTGCTAACGGTGTTCTTGAATTCGACAGTGAAGGGAGGATTGAACCTGAACAACCCTGGCCACTTGTTGAAAAATGTATTCTGGATGAGGTCAAGCGCAGTTATCAATACTATATTGAGTCTTGCGGTTGGTTCAACGAGGGGCTGATGTATTTTTTATATCCAGACAGCCTAGATGTCTCTATTAATCAATTTATTCGTGGTGCTGAAGGGGCAAAGTCTGTCACTGATTTTATTTACAGCCATGTTAATATGAAGGAAAAACCGCTGGCACAGCCACATAATGCCTTGTAAAAATCAGCAGGTTGCAAAACTATATGCTGAATGAACATATACAGCAGATTTGAATCTGGATGTCCATTAGAGTATATTTATATTGAAAATTGTAAATCCAAATGATATTCATTTCTGAATGTAAATAATCTCTTATTTGGATTGACGTAAAAAACATATGGTAAAAAATATACTATTCATGAAACAGGTTATCACTCTTTTTTTTCAAATATATTATCATTGGAACCTTTTAAAAGGATTTATAACCAGAGATATTAAAGGCAGGTTTGCAGCTTCTTTTGGCGGACTTGTATGGACAGTTCTTACCCCTCTTGCTACGATTATTTCATATTTTTTTGTCTTTTCCCTTGTTTTAAGGCTTACTATAACTCCAGAAGAAACAGGTACTGATAAATTTGTGATTTTTTTTCTGTGCGGCTTTTTCCCATGGACATTGTTTGCCGAAAGTCTTTCCAAATCTGTTGGAATTCTGATTGGTGAATCAGCGCTTATTACAAAGGTTGTTTTTCCAGTTGAGCTTCTTCCAGTCAGTGCTGTTTTTACAACTTTTCTAATAAACAGTATTGGATTTGTAATTTTCCTATTTTATATGGCATTTAACGGATATTTAAATGCTAATTGGTTTTTCATTCCTGTTGCTCTTCTCATTGAAATGGTGTTTGTACTTGGTCTTTCATTTTTTTTGTCAGCTATTTGTGTTTTTATCCGTGACATAGGGGAACTGCTGAATATAGTAATAATGTTGTGGTTTTTTGGAACTCCTGTTATATACCCTTTTTCAATGGTACCTGAAGAATTTAAATTCATTTATTCTTTGAATCCCATGTTTGAATTTGTCAATTTTTTCAGAGACATTATTTTAATGGATACTGTTAATATTCATGCCTTGATGGTGATGTCTGTTTGTGCATTAATCTCTTATTGTTTTGGGGCATGGTTTTTTGTCCGATCAAAAGTGGCTTTTGGAGATGTTTTATAAATTTTTTGAATGGTTATAGGTAAAAGTTACATGCAAAATGAAGGAAGACTAGTACCATATCACTCCACTGACCTGACAGGAAGACGGGTCCTTGTTTTGGCACCCCATCCTGATGATGAAACATTCGGCTGTGGTGGCAGCATGATTCTTCACCGGGATGCCGGCGATCCCGTAAAGGTGGTTTTTCTTACTAATGGTGCTATGGGAGATATATCAAATCAATCAGATAAAGAGACTTATGTAGCTCTCAGGAAGAAGGAAGCTGAAAAAGCATGTGCAAATCTTGGAGTAATGGATTTAGAATTCTGGCCTTATGAAGACAGGTCTCTTGCAAGCTCATCAGGGGTATTAAAACAGATGATTGATTTGCTGGAGGATTTTTTGCCGGAACTGGTATATGTGCCATCACTTGTGGAATTGCATCCAGATCACCGTGCGGCAGCTTCTTTGCTGCTGAATGCGGTCAGAAATTTGATGATTGATTTTGATCTTGCATTTTATGAGGTTGGACAACCATTGAGTGTCAATACCCTGGTGGACATTACAAGTGTACTTGACAGAAAGTGCAAAACCTTTGATGAATATAAGAGTCAATTGCTTGAAAGACCATATGCAGATATCTGTAATGCTTTAAATAGGTTCAGAAGCCTTACTTTACCGGATAAGGTTACTCATGCTGAAGGATTTTCCTTGTGGAAAACCGACACCATTAAAAAACTTAATACTTTTTCTATCATTTATCATGATATTAATCGGTTCCTACCTGGTCCCTCAGATTGTCAGGCTGATTACGGTGATGTGGCTGTCTCTTTACCTGCAAATGATTTGTCGGCTGTTTCAATAATTGTCAGAACATATAACCGGCCTGAACTTTTAAAAGAAGCATTATTAAGCATTTCACAACAGACCCATGGTAATATAGAGTGTGTTGTGGTTAACGATGGTGGTGTAGATGTTAGTCAGGTTGTTGATCAATTCAAAACAACCATGATGATTAATTACATTGCACATGATTTGCAGATGGGTAGATCTGTGGCTGCCAATACAGGGCTTGCAAATATAACCGGCGCCTGGGTAATGTTTCTTGATGATGACGATCTGTTTTTTCCCGAGGCTGTAAAGGTGCTTTTGGCTGAGGCGAATAAATCCGGTGCTTCAGTTGTTTATGGTCAGGTGATTTGTAAAAAATATGATAAAAATCATATGCTTGACAAAGATCATGCGCCGATGTTGTTTGCTAAACCCTTTGATTCAGAGCTGTTGCTGTGCTGTAATTATATTCCTTTTAATGCTTTGTTGATAAAAAAAACAGCCTTTGAAAAAGTAGGCAATATTGATCAGACTCTGGATCTGTTTGAAGATTGGGATCTGTTAATCAGGTTTGCTGAACAATACCGGTTTAGCTACATACCTGAGCTTGTATCGGAGTATCGCTCGTTTGAAAATTCAACTGTTATTGGCGGCCGTTTTAAAGAAGAGCAAATCAATATGGCCTACAACCGCATAGTTGGAAAAAATTGGGATGTTTTAAATCCTGCAGTAATAAAAAAATATGCTGACTACATGGTTGAACTTCATGCCTTTAGCAATGAAAAAAAAATAGAAAACATTACCCGGGAATTCAATAAGCAAATAGATGAATTGGAAGAGAAAATTGCAGTCAGGGATGAGTTGCTCAGCGTCAGGGAGAAGCAGATATATGAATTGGAGGGGAACATTGCAATCAGGAATGAGTGGCTCGGCTCAAGAGAGCAGCAAATAGATGCGTTGAAGGCCGAAGTCAACTCTTTGATTAACTCAACCTCCTGGAAGATCACCAAACCGATACGATTTTTGAAAAGAAGTTTTCAAACATTAATTAATATTGCTACATATAAAGCTTTTGTCAGGTCCCTGCCATTGCCTGAAACAGTCAGAAGTCTTTTGCGAAAATATTACTACGACCTTCAGGCCGGAGCAAACAGGCGAAAAAAGATTATAACAACAGGAGCAAAGAGCAATTTGTTTGTAAGCATTATTATTCCTGTTTATAACCATGCTGATTATATTCATAAATGTATCAGCACTGCTTTAAATCAAACCTATGATAATATTGAGGTGATTGTTGTCAATGACAGCTCGACAGATTCAAAAGTTGAAGACATCTTAAGTGAATTTGTCAACTGTAAAAAATGTAAAATTATACATAATAGAGTTAATTCAGGGATCTCAGAAACTCAAAACAGAGGACTTTTTGCTGCAAAAGGTGATTTGATAGCTTTTCTTGATTGCGATGATTACCTGGCATTGGATGCTGTCCAGTCTGTGGTTGATCTGTGGTCTCCAGAAACAGTTTACGCATATAGTGACAGAATTTATATCGACTCTCAGAATAAGGAAGTAAGTAAAGTAAGTTTTATTGAATTACCTAAAGAGGATATGCTGGTCGAGCAACTGGATGGTAAAATGTATGCCAGCCATCTGAAGGTAATTCACCGCAGGGTGTTTGAAAAAGTAGGGTTGTTTGATTCGGTGTTTGACGCTGCTCAGGATTATGAATTTTTGATGCGGGCAGCCTTTCATTTCCCTTCCAGTTCCTTTCTCCATGTCCCCCATTTTATTTATTACCATCGCTGGCATGACAACCAGCAGACCATAACCGGTAAAAAGAAGCAGGATATAGCCATAAAAAAAGCCAGTAATCAGGCAAAGTTTAGAATGGCAGTTAGAAATGGTGATTATCATAAAAAGGTGAGTTTTCTGGTCCTCTCTTATGGTAAAGAGGACCAGACTTTGAACTGTATTAAAGCGATTAAGAAGACAGTAAAAATTCCCCATGAAATTATCCTGTTGGATAATGGATCGAAAAAGGAAACTGTTGATTTTATAAAAGAACACATTGAAGGCATTGAAAATGTTCGAGTATGCTATGAAAGTGAAAACCATGGTCCTGCTAAAGGGCGACTCAAGGCTATGCAGTATGTTTCTTGCGATTATGTTATTTCTTTGGACAACGACATTGAGGTGTGCCAGGGCTGGCTGGAAGAGATTTTGCTCAGGGCGGATGAGAGTGACGATATAGGCGCTGTCTGTTGCCGGGTTACATTCCCCAACCATACTCTGCAGTTTTCAGGGGGATGGCTCAAGACAACAGGCATTCGTGTGAAACTTGGTTTGTTTGACCAGGGAAAGAACGTTTTTGATCTGACTGCCATGCGGATGCGAGAGTGTGACTGGGTACCGATCGGGGCGACCCTGTATAAAACAGATTTTCCTGTGGACCCAAAATATCCTAATGTTTTCGAAGATATTGCTGTATCATCTGCTTTAAAGGCAAAAGGGAAAAGAATGGTGAATTCCCCTGCTTCTTTGGCCATTCATCATCACATAATGTTTGACAGAGTCAGAAGCCAGAAAGAGAAAGAATATCTCGAATTTAGGTATAAACCTGAACTTATGTTGAAATGTATTAAGAGATACTATGAGCAGTATAACCTGGTGATTGACGATGACTACGTTTTTTCAGTCAACAATCTTAAAGGTGCCAGTGATGATGAGATTATTGCTGCTCTGGCAAGACTTTAAAATCTGTACTGAAAAAGAGGATGTAAGATAAAGCATGAAAAAAATATTTGTGACAGGCGGGTCTATATTTATTGGAATAAATTTTAGTAAATTCGTTTTGGATCAGTTTCCATATGAACAATATCCCACTCCTGCCAAGAGGCAATTTTATAGTGTTTTTAATACTATTTCCAATAATTAGACCTTGGGAGTAGAGCCTGTTCACTGGCGTTTTCAATTAAGGAAATTAATCAAAGAATTTTTTATTAAGGTATCATGATTAAGAAGCCATGAATGTATCAATTATTATTCTAAACTACAATACCAAAGAATTGACTTTTGAATGCATTCAATCGGTCTATGATCATACATTAAAACATGAATTTGAAGTAATTGTGATTGACAACGCTTCAACAGATGGGTCCAGGCAGATGTTGTCAAAACTAAAATATAAAAATTATCAATATATTTACAACAATGCCAATAAAGGATTTTCCAGAGCAAATAATATTGCATCAAAGTTTGCCACAGGGAAACGCCTCTTTTTTTTAAACTCGGATATTGTGTTTATAAATGATGTTGCGTTCAATCTGGTGGAATATATGGATGAAAATCCATCAGCTGGTATTGTGGGACCGAAATTTTTGAATCAGGATGGCACCCATCAGGTTTCCTACAGGAATTTTCCTAATATCCTGTTAGGACTATGGCACTTTTTCCCTTTTTTAAAATCTTTTCTATCTAATGAAGCAGTTGAGTATTATCAGAATAAACTCGATTATGAAAAAAAACAGGCGGTTGATACTGTTTCTGCCGGAGCCCTGATGATTTCAAAACAATTGTTTGAACAAATCGGGCAATTTGATGAATTCAGTTTTATGTATGCTGAAGATGCTGATATCTGTCGAAAAGTCAGAGATTTAGACCTGGATGTTATTTATTACCCTAAAGCCCGATTGATACATTATGGAGGCCAGAGCACTAAACTGAACAGTTATAAGGCAATATGGTCTTATTATTTTGCTTTTTATAATTTGTATAAAAAATATTATTTTAAGAATTTTGCGTTTTTATTAAAACCTTTCTTTTTTATCAGAGCCGTTGTTGCAGTTTTCACCCTTTTGTTTAAAAAAGATAAAAGAATAACATGGACTAATAAATAATTTTAAAAGAGTGAGCTATTGATGAATATTTTATTAACCGGTGGGACCGGCCTGATTGGAAGAGCATTATATCCATTGTTACGGGAAAAAGGATATTCTTTAAAATGCGCTCTTAGAAAAAAAAATGATGGCAAAATTATTAATGAAGAAGATGTTTTTTATTATGAAAATCTTGATGAAAATAATGACTGGTCACTTGCATTAAATAATATTGATGTAGTTATTCATCTTGCAGCCCAGGTTCCTCTTGAAAGAAAAGACGGTGATAGTTCCTATAATAAATTTTGTCAGGTAAATTTTGAAGGCACTAAGAGGCTGGCACAACAGGCTGCTCAAAAAAAAAATATAAGGCGTTTTATATTCATAAGCACCATAGGAATTCTTGGTACTTCAGATTTAAAAACTCCCTTAACTGAAAAAAGTAAGGAAAACCCCAATAATAATTATGCCATTTCAAAGCAAATGGCTGAACAGGCTCTTTGTTTAATTGGAGACACAAGTAATATGGAAGTAGTTATTTTAAGGCCTCCATTAGTTTATGGTCCACATGTTAAAGCTAATTTCTTAAAACTTCTTGATTGCGTTTATAGAGGTATCCCTCTGCCTTTTGGCGGGGTAAAAAATCAACGAAATTTTATTGCTCTTGATAATGTAATACAAGTTATTTTAGCCTGTGTCGTCCATCAAAAAGCCATCAATGGAATTTTTAATATAAGTGATGACGAATACATATCAACAAAGGATCTTATTGAGAAAATTTCAAATGCAATGGGTAAGCCAGCAAGAATTTTTTATTTCCCGGTTTTTTTAGCAAAATCACTTTTAATTATAATTGGAAAAAAGAGTCTATATAATAAATTATGGGGTTCTTTAAGAGTTGAATCTAAAAAAATTAAAGGCCAGATAGGCTGGGCACCACAGATGGGTATGGATGAAGGAATACAAAAAACAGTTGATTGGTACCTTGGTAAAAAAAACAAATTATCAAATTAAATCCTTTTGAAAATTATTGGAAACTTAAAAATGAAAAAAAATAAGTAATTATTCAGCTCTTACGCTTGAAAGCGCCCTGTCTGATGGATATTTGTTTCGATGCTAAACGCTTAACCTCCTGCAAATATCCATCAGACAGGGCTTTGGGGATACCTTTTTTTAACGGGCTGAACAATTACAAAAATAAATTGATTGTTTTTGACGGCATTGTGAGCTTCCAGCTTTTATGATATATTGTTTTCTGCGTATACCCTAAAGATATCTTTCATATTAATTTATTTAGAGAATTTTCGCCATGACTGAAAAAAAAGAAAACTTATTCTGGATCTGCCGGATTGGTTTACTGGCAGTAATTTTTTATGTAATTTTTATGCCCTGGGTTGGTGCATCAGGAACTGATATTCCCGGTGTTCAGGGAATCTTCCAGCTGGGTGATCCCTGGTATGATGAAAGAGATGTAGCAGGGGATCTACTTTTCCCCCAGGCTATTTATCCCTTTGATTATGGTGATCCCACGGCAGCTGAGCAGGCTCACCTGGAGGTTCTTAACCGGGCCCGGCTGAATCCTGTTGCTGAAGCAGCCCGCCTGGGTATTGATCTTTATGAAGGGGTGCCCGCAGGAGCAATTTCCGGACTTCCTGTACAGCCTGTAGTGTTAAATGCAAAATTGATCCAGGCAGCCCGATTACATTCCCAGGATATGATTGATCAGGATTATTTTGCCCATTATTCCCTGAATGGGAAAAGCCCTTTTGACCGGATGGAGGAGGCTGGATATCAATATTCCACGGCTGGTGAGAATTTAGCGTTTATCGGCTCTACAGGTTTCATTGATGAAGTTTCTACTGTTCTTGAACATCATGACAACCTGTTCATTGATAAAGATTATCCGGACAGAGGACACAGGGTAAATATGTTAAAAGAAGACTTTAAGGAAGTCGGGATCGGTGTGGCATTCGGTGCTTATGAAATCTATACCTATTCTTACATGCTGACTTGTGATTTTGGAACAGCATTACAGTTTTCAGGGTCTTTTATACTTGGAGTTGTTTATGATGATAAAGATGGGGACATCTATGATAAGTTTAGTCAAGAAAAAAAATACAAATCCCTTCACG
>JABIYQ010000082.1 GCA_018702715.1 Desulfobacula sp.
ATGGCTTCAATTTTTTCCATCAAGTCCCCGTGGAGAATGACAAGCCCCATATAGGCATTCTTAAATTTGACCTCATCGTTTTCCATGATTCTGATCTGTATTGGCTTTATGCCGTAATCCTTTGCCATATCACGGCTTTCACCAGC
Organism: Desulfobacula sp.; assembly: GCA_018702715.1. Taxonomy (GTDB): domain Bacteria; phylum Desulfobacterota; class Desulfobacteria; order Desulfobacterales; family Desulfobacteraceae; genus Desulfobacula. The sequence goes on from JABIYQ010000082.1 coordinate 147, forward strand.
TTTTTGAGTCAAAGCCCCGTCTTCTTGTGTTACATTATAAAATGTATAATTAAAATATTGTTTACCCTTTGCAGAGTATTCTTCCAAAAGGTCTCTTAGATACCGTTCTGTATTGTTGTGGGGTGCTGGAAGATCTTTTGAAAAAAATACTTTTATGCTCAAGGGTTCTGACAGGGTCGCCACAACATCGTGGCTTGCCTGTGATAAAGAATAGATTTTATCCCTTGTCAGGTCTACCCTGAAAAACAGGGTGATTCCGACGATATTTATCAAACCGATGATAACAAGATATAAAATGAATTTAAAATATTTTTCTTTTATTGAAAAGTTGCTCATTGTTTCTCCTTAGTTTTTCTCATGCATGACAATATAGGTTGAAAAAATGAAAATGAAGATCACACTCACAAAGTAAAGAATATCCCTGGAATCGATAACGCCCCTGGAAATATTTGTGAAGTGAGAGTTTGCACCAATGTATTCTACAAAGGATATAATTTTTGACGGCATGAAAAATAGGAGTTTGTCAAGAATGGTTAAAGTGAAGCACAAAGAGCAGCCGATTATGAAAGCAATGATTTGATTTCGCGTCAGAGACGAGGCAAACAATCCAAGGGAACAATAGGCAGCAGCAAGAAAGATTGCTCCAATATACCCGCCGATCACCGGCCCTGGATCAACCTCGCCGATAAAGGAGATAAAAATTGGATAAGACAGGGTTGGAAGCAGCATGGAAGCTGTAAACAAAGTAGCGGCAAAAAATTTACCCAGAGCAATATCGGTAAAAGATACGGGCATGGTTAAAAGGGTTTCATAGGAACCCACATTCTTTTCTTCGGAAAACAGCCGCATTGTAATGGCAGGGATGATAAATGAAAAAGTGATGGGTAAAAGTGAGAAAAAATCTCTTAAATCAGCTCTTCCAAAAATAAAAAAGGTGGAAAAGAAAAACCATCCCGTTACAATCAGGAATAGAGATATCACGATATAGGCAATGGGTGAAATGAAATAATCTTTGAATTCTTTAATGGCAATATTCTTTATCTGTTTCATGATATTTATGCTTCCTCCCTTGTCAATTCCCGGAATATTTTCTCAAGGGTCTGGGATTCTTTTATAAGTTGTACAATGATCCAGTCGGTCTCTTTTATTTTAAGATAGATGTCCGATCTGAAATCATGATCCTTTGACTCATCATCTGAAATGTTGATTTCAAATGAAACAAGGTCTTTTTCAACCGGGTCAACATTTTTAACATCAAGACAGGAATGAATACTTTTTAACAAAGAAGTTGCATCATCTTTTAAAGCTCCCTTAAGGGACAACCTGATCTTGGAATTTTCCTGAGCTTCTTGTTTTAAATTGGCAGTCGTATCATCGGCAACCATTCTCCCATTATGAATAATGGCAATTCTATCGCAGGTTGCCTCGGCTTCACTCAAAATGTGGGTGGAAAAAATAATTGTTTTTTCTTTGCCAATGGTTTTAATGATATCTCTTATTTCTGCAATTTGGTTGGGGTCAAGGCCGGAAGTGGGTTCGTCCAGAATTAAAATTTCCGGGTCTGTCATCATGGCATGAGCAAGACCCACCCTTTGTTTTAATCCCTTTGAAAGATTTGCAATGGGTTTGTTCATAATAGAGGAAAGCCCGCAAATATCTGATAATTGAAGGAATCTGTCAAACCGGGCTTCCTTGTCATCAATCCCTTTTATTTTGGCTACATATTCAAGATAGTCAAACACGAGCATGTTGTGGTATAAGGGAGCTGATTCAGGCAGGTATCCAATCAGGGATTTAATCTGGATGGCATCTTCGGGCATTTTAAATCCATTTATTGTTATCGTGCCAGAATTAGGTCTGAAATACCCGGTTAACATTCTTAATGTTGTTGTCTTTCCAGCACCGTTTGGACCCAGAAGACCTAAAATTTCACCTTTCCTGATCGTCATGCTGATATTGTTGACAGCACAGAAGTCTTTGTAATACTTGGTTAGATTTTGAACTTCAATCAACGTTTTCTCCTTAATTTTTTGGTGTTGAGAATTTCAGTGTGAAATCCTCATATTTTAGTGTTAAAAATTTTCTAAAGCCTTGCTTTTTTCTATAAAATCAGATAGGTCCTCTTCTCTTTTTTGGCAATCAAATATTGCTTTTCCAATCCGCCTGCAAAAGGGATCATCTTTGCCAAGAATGGCAATGGCTTTTTTGTAGAGCAAACGGCCCTGGTAGAAATGATCAATAACCTCTTTTTGCAGGATTTTTCGTTCTTTGTGTCTTGCTTTTTCCGCACTGATAATGGATTCAAGTTTTTTGATCGAATATTCAACAAGGGCATCCCGAGGGGTTCCATATGCCTGGGAAATGGTTCCAAGCGATTCAATGGTTTTTCTGCTCAATACAAAGGTTTTCTGTTTTCTGGGAATTTTTTTAAATTGTTGGATTCGAATAGTTTTTGCAAGAATGCCTAAAGCATCAGGGTCTTCGATAATATGATCAAAAAGAGATTTTTGTTTTATCCCCATGTGAATTGCCACAAGTCCGATGGCATCAATAGCTTTCTGGGAAAGCTTAAATGTTGCCCGGACAGATTGTTTTCCCCTTAGTTCAAACATGGTTGTCCCAGGGAATTGACCCTCTATTTTTGACATAACTGCCTCCTTCTCGGATCGAGTATTATTAATACATTTTCATTCAGAATAGTAATGAGAATATATTATGACTCAGATTTTACAATAAAACAATCCTATGATCAATGGAAAATATTAAAGATGACAAAAAGATAATCTTGACGTAATTGTTCAGCTCGTTAAAAAAGGTATCCCCAAAGCCCTGTCTGATGGATATTTGCAGGAGGTTAAGCGTTTAGCATCGAAACAAATATCCATCAGACAGGGCTGTTTCAAGCGTAAGAGCTGAATAATTACATCTTGACATTAAAACCAGGCAAGACCCAAAGACAGGATAATGCTTGCGCCAATAAAGTAAATTTCTCTTCCAGAGGGTAAAAATTCAGGCTCAGTCCTGTCATCGCTATAGCATCTTGATTCCATGGCAAGAACAAGGTTGTCTGCAGACAAAAAGATTTTTTTTAACAGGGGTAAAACAAGCCGGATGATTTTTTTTACAGGATTTTTTTGAAGATCGGCACACCGTGCCTTCTGGGCATCTGATATCTCTTTTGCCTGATTCAGGATGATTGGCATAAAACTTAAGGAAAGGCTGATCATTACAGCCACCCGGTTTTCAGGAATGAATGGGATAGGTCTTAAAAACCATTGGACAGCATTTTTTACACAGGACGATTTGGTGGTGGAGGCAAAAAGTATTCCCGTTACCATCACTAAAAAAAATTTTAAAGCCACTAAAATTCCCTCTTTGAGGCCTTGCTCCGTGATGGTCAGGTCATAAAATGAAAAAATAATATCACCTTTCACAATAAGTGCACGGGCTGCAAAAATAAAAAAAAGTAATACAATAAAATATTTAATATGGTTCAAGGTTGAAAAAATGTTAAGGCCTGCCTTTTTAAAGAAAAAAAATAAAATCAACCCATAAAAGAAACAGGCAGGCAAATGTGCAGATAACAAGGACATGCTGACAAGACATATCATGAAGAATTTACATCTTGCGTCAAGCCGATGAAGGTTGGATTCGCCTTGTCTGTATGTGAACGGCGTTATTTGCGCCATGGTTGAATCCCCAGTCCAAATTTAGAAGTGCTGGGTTCCTTGACGCCATAAGATTCCAAAAGCCTTACGATATCAAAAGGTGCCCCGTCTTCTCTAATAGAGCCATCTTCCATAATGATGATTCGTGTTGCTTCATATATAACAGTTTCAACATCATGGGTTGCAATAATGATGGTGTGGCCTGACCGGTTCAAATCAATTATCGTTGTGAGCACCTGGATGGTTCCGGGATAATCCAGATTGGAAAAGGGTTCATCAAACACAATCACCTGAGGGTCCATCACCAGAATTCCGGCAATGGTAAGTTTGCGTTTTTCACCTCCGGAAAGGGTAAAAGGAGCCCGGTTTTTTAAATGGAAAAGGTTCAAATTCTTAAGGACTTTTGTGACCTTGTCATTAATTTTTGTCCGGCTCAATTTTAAATTTTCAAGGCCAAATGCCACTTCATCAAACACTGTGTCACCCACGATTTGGGTGTCCGTATCCTGGAATACCATACCGATGGCTCTCCTGGTCTGTACAAGGTGTTTTTTAACATCATTACCATTTACAAAAAGTTGGCCGGAATCCGGTAATAAAAG
>JABIYQ010000135.1 GCA_018702715.1 Desulfobacula sp.
AACCAGGGCAAGGTCCGATTTATGATCTATAAAGACAAAATGAATTCCCAAACATTGATCCAATTTATGAAGCGGCTTATCAAAGATTCCGACCAAAAAATATTTCTGATATTGGATAATCTCAGAGTTCATCACAGCCACATTGTTAAAGACTGGTTAAAAGACCATAAAACCGAAATAGAGATTTTCTTTTTGCCATCCTATTCGCCTGAACTGAACCCGGATGAGTATCTCAATTGTGATTTAAAAATTGGTGTCCACAGCAAAGTTCCTGCAAGGACAAAAGAACAATTGGCAAAAAAAACCTTGTCCCATTTGCGAAAGTTGCAAAAGATGCCGAGCAGAGTAAAAAATTACTTCAAGCACCCGAAAATTTCCTATGCAGCTTGATTCATATATTTAATTGCCGGAGTAATAATATAGGCCTTCGCGCCCAAAAAAACGAATAAAGATAAAAAGATTGCGTATATAGAAGCCCACCAGACTAAAGTTTTAAAAACTTTTCTGGATATGATGAAATTACCTAATTCTTCGTATAACTTAAGATACTCACTTATCCTTTCAATATCCTTTTCTGTATCTATATTCATTTTTGCACCCCAGTTAAAAAGTATAACAAGTAATTGAGTGGTTGTCCGCATATCTTACCAAATGAGTCAGTAGAAAAAGTCCCGGCTCTAATTTTTGTAATATTTTTGCTAAAAATTTCATTAAAAACGGCCTCTGAGGTTAAATACTTCTGAACTTATTATCAACGCCAAATTCAGCCAGAAGCGCATCGAATCGGCTGGAATGACTGGTTCGGCACATTACTTATTCTTCGGTTCTTGAGGGCCTTGCAGTTTCGTAATGAACTTACCTCTTTCAACGGGATTTGGAATTGCAACAGCAACGAGCTCATTTAGGGCAGCAAGCATTTCCTTCCCATATGGGTTCGGCAATATGTTCGCTCCTTTGATCTGATAATATTGAATGGTTGCCACTGCTTTCTGCATTCTGACAATGTCGGCACTGATTGTATTGAGTCTATTGTTTGCGGCTTGACTTTCTTTTAGGCTACGTTCCAGTCCATCAAGGACCACCTGAATTGATTGCTTATTTTTGAGGCTTTCTGCCTCAAGATCGCGTGTCTTCTTTACTATTATTTGAAGTTCATTCAGTTGATCTTCTATATCCGATTTGAACTTGGCCACCTCTGGAGCAACCTGTTCCTTCATCAGAGAGGATGCCCGTTCGGCTGCAACATCACGAACGACTTTTTGAATATGCGGTTCTTCGAACTGCTTCGCTACCAAATCCTCCATTTTGTGTTCTACTCGATTCATTATACCCCACAGACTTAATCCAGTTAATCCCGTGAGTAGTGCAAATCCTATCAGTGTCCACGTCAAAAGCTTGTTGCGGAAGATAAGAACCACTTCTTCCTGCTGCCCCTTGCTCAGCTTTTGTTGTATCCCCGCCATTTTAATTTCTCCTGATCTGCCGAACCAGTTAATGTACAGGACAGTATATTTTGTTAATTTTAATGATATCTGATCAATTTTTTAAAAATGATTTAAAATTCCATACCAATATTTATAATGTCTGTAAAGATATTTCAGAAATCACCTTTGCTGAAAATATAATTGAATCAGGAAGGATTCGCCAAAATCAATTAATTGTAGATAAAGAGGCCAAAGGCAGAGGGATTGTGTTGTTTTGGATTAGAGATAATTACCTTTGAACTTTTGAAAATTCATCAATTCAAACTTTTATTTGAAATAAAGGCAATATATTTGAATATTTCAATGGCTTAAACATAAAAAATCAAATTCCAATTCAAGATAAATCAGTATTTAGCGGAAATGCCAATATTGGCATTTCCGCTAAATGGTTACGAATCGCTCTATTTGTCGGAAATACAAATCCTGGTATTTCCGACAAATGGTTTGTTCTCTATGTTTTTTAATTGATTTTGCGATCACCCTGTATTTCTATTTGTGTTCTTGATAAAATTTGTCGGCAATATTATGGTGTTATTTATTGTTTGAATTAAAACTTGGCGGTTTTGGGTCTCCACTATTTATTTAACCTGTAATGGCAGGATATAATGGACTATAAAGAAATTGACAGAGTGTTCCCTGATCTTGATAAACAGCTTTATAAAACAATAATAACCCGGGCGGATTCCTTTGAGGAAAGCCTGAGAAAATCCGGTCTGACGATTGACTTGTCCATGGAAGTAAAATTTGATCTTATAAAAATTTTTCTTTTCAGCGAATTTATTACATCAAGCCTTATTAAAAATCCAGGTATCCTTAAAGCACTTATCGAGTCAAAAGATCTGTTCAAGTTTTATTCAAATCATACATATGCGACAAAGCTTGAAAGAAAAATTGTCAATGATGTGGATATGGATGTGGAAAAGGTCAAGGAAATCCTTTTACAATTCAAGTTGTATGAAACCATCAGGATTGCATGGCGTGATCTAACAGGAAAAGCCTTGCTTGAGGATACACTTTGCGACCTGTCAAATCTTGCTGATGCCATAGTTGATATGGCCACAACGCTCATATATGAAGATCTTAGTAAAAGCTATGGGGTTCCTGTTGACAGTGAAGGAAATTTTCAGGGACTTATCGTTTTGGGCATGGGTAAATTAGGTGCCGGAGAATTAAATCTTTCTTCGGATATTGACCTTATTTTTGTCTATCCCAAAACAGGGTATACAAACGGGGAGAATATTGTTTCCAATGAAGAATTTTTCACAAAAGTCTGCCGCAGGATCTTAAAGTTTTTTTCACCCGGTTCCCATGCAATTAATTTTTACAGGATCGATACCCGTTTAAGGCCCTATGGTGATGGAGGCCCCCTGGTGATGAGTAGTTTTGCCTTTGAAGAATATTATCAGGCCCAGGGAAGAGAATGGGAAAGATATGCCATGATAAAAGCAAGGCCGATTGCAGGTGACATTGATGCAGGTTATAAGCTTTTAAAAGTTTTGAATTCTTTTATTTATAGAAGGTATTTTGATTATGGGTCTTTTGATTCATTCCGGGATATGAAACACCGAATTACCCTGCAGGTAAAAAATAAAAAATTAAAACATAATATCAAGCTGGGTGCCGGAGGCATAAGGGAAATAGAATTTTTTGGGCAATTGTTTCAGTTAATCAGAGGCGGTGTTGAGGCAAAATTTCAGGAAAGAAAGATTTTAATAGTCCTGGATCTGTTACAAATCCATCAATGCATTGATGGGGTAACCAAAAACGATTTAAAAGATGCTTATGTATTTTTACGAATGGTTGAAAACAGGCTTCAAGCCTATGCAGATCTTCAAACCCATGATATTCCTGAAAAGAACGATCGAAGAAAAATTCTGGCACTTTCCATGGGATATTCGGCATGGGATGACTTTATCAAAATCTTAAATAGTCACATGCAAAAGGTCCATTTTCATTTCAATCAATTACTGGTGTCGGAAAAGCAAGAAAAACCAGATAAAGAGATTCAGGATCTTAAAGAGTTATGGATCAACATCAATGATCCCCAGTATGCTGCTGATGCCATGGCCATTGGTGGATTTAAGGAACCTGACAGGGTATTGGACATTTTAAGATCCCTTGAAGAACATCCAAATACAAAGCGGCTGACGCCAAATGGAAGGAAAAAACTGGCCCGACTGATTCCCGTTCTGGTTAAGAAGATCGGTCGGCAAAATGATCCCGATGCCGTTTTTGTAAAGTTAATTGATCTGATCATCACCATTGAAAGAAGAACCTGCTATTTGTCTTTACTCATAGAAAATAAAAGGGCACTTGAAACATTGATTACCCTTGCCTGTAAAAGTCCCTGGATTATTACTTTCCTTTCAAACCATCCTGCATTGCTGGACGAGCTTATGCATCCTTCAACCCTTTATTCTCCACCCGGCAAGCAGGCACTGGAAAAAGAGATGGACATCCGAATGGCAGCTATTCCGCCTGGAGATCTGGAGTTTTTGCTCGAAGAATTATGCATCTTCAGGCAAATTAATTATCTGCGGGTTTCAGCTGCAGATGTAAGTGGAAATTATCCATTGATGAAAGTCAGTGATCATCTTACATATATTGCCCAGACTGTTCTTGCTCAAGTGCTTCAGATTTTATGGGACACCGTGACCCGAAAATATGGAATTCCCCAGGGCTTATCAGATCAAACCCTTGAACACTGCGGGTTTGCCATTGTCGCATACGGTAAAGTAGGTGGACTTGAAATGGGCTATAAATCAGATATTGATATTGTTTTTTTACACAAGGCAGATTCAGGGATTACAAAGGGGAAAGACAAAAGCATTGATAATATCCGGTTTTATTCAAATCTGGGTCAGAGAATTATCAATGCCTTAACCATACATACACCTGCAGGTAAACTCTATGGTGCAGATATGAGGTTGAGGCCTGGAGGGAACTCAGGGATGATCGTTTCCCATATTGATGCCTTTGAAGATTATATGAAAACTCAGGCGTGGACATGGGAGCATCAGGCATTGATAAGGGCCAGACCTGTTGCCGGAGATAAAGCGCTTTGTTCAAGGTTTGATGAGATTAGAAAAACTATTTTAACCCGGAAAAGAAATGCCCCAACCTTAAAGTCAGAGGTTGGTGAAATGCGCGAAAGGATGCGGGCTGAGCGTTTAAAATCCAAAAAGGACATTTTTGATTTAAAGCAGTCAAAGGGCAGTATTGTAGATATTGAATTTTTAGTACAATATTTAATTTTAAAAAATGCTCATGCCTGTCCTGATTTAACCATTTGGACGGATAATATAAGGCTTTTGGAGAGTCTTGATGGAGAAGGGATAATAACAGGATGTGAGAGTGAACGACTCCAAAATGCTTATCTTGTCATGCGAAAGGCCATACACAGGCTCAATCTCCAGGAAAAGAGCCTTGAGATACCTCAATCCCGTTTTGCTGAAATAAGAAACCATATAATTGATATATATGATAAATATTTAGCTGATTAAGTAGTGTCTGGCCGAAAGCCCCGTGTTTGGGCGAAAAGTTGCCCATATACAAGGCGCAAAAAAATCTTGAAACCGGAGTGTACTATTGTACATGAGGCCCGATTTATAATTTGGCAAAATTTTGCAGCAACGCAGTAGATGGGTGAGTTTCCGTTCAAACACTAAGAAATAAACACAAGACTCAGCCAGGGCAGATAAGTGATTACCAGGACAGCTAAAAGCAACACCAGCATGAAAGGAATGGTTGCTTTATAAATTTCAACAATGGGTTTATTAAACCTATATCCTGCTATAAAAAGGTTCATTCCCACGGGCGGGGTGAAATATCCTATCTGCATATTGGCAAGAAAAATGATACCCAGATGAATTGGATCAACGCCATACTCCAGGGCAACCGGCAGCATTAGCGGAACCATGATGATAATGGCTGAAAAAATATCCAGCATGGCGCCAAGAATCAAAAGAAAGATATTTAAAAGAATTAAGAATACAAGTTTGCTGCTCACAAAGGTCTGGCAGATTTTAAACAATTTCATGGGAACTTCTGCATCAATCAGGTAATTTGTAAAGCCCAGAGAAACTCCCAGGATTAAAAGAATTCCACCCACCATCACCATTGACTCCCTGATGATAGCGACAAGTTGGGAAAGCTTTATTTCTTTGTAAATAAACACTTCCACTATCAGGACATACATGGCAGTGACGGCAGCTGCCTCGGACACGGCAAAAAATCCCGAGTAAATACCTGTAAATACAAAGAAGGGCAAAGGGATTTCCCAAATAGCCTCTCTGACGGCAGACATGGCCTTTTGTAGAGAAAAGGATATCAGGGGAATTTTATTTTTTCGATTGGCCCAGATACTCCATGAGGATAAAAGGAGGATCATTAAAATCGCCGGTAGAATACCGGCAATAAATAATTTTTCAATGGAGATTTCCTGTCCTGAACTCATCTGCTGTGCTATGACCCCATAGAGAATCAGGGGAAGGGAGGGTGGAAGCAAAAGTCCTAAGCTCCCGGAAGTCGTTACAAGCCCAAGACTGAATTTGTCTTTATATCCAGCCTGTTTCAGGGCCGGATACAATAATGCTCCCATGGCAACGATGGTGACACCTGAGGCTCCTGTAAAAGCTGTAAAAAGAGCACAGACAATAAATGCAACAATGGCAAGCCCTCCGGGCATCCATCCAAAAAAGGCCTGGGTCAGCCGGACAAGACGTTTTGAAGTATTGCTTTCTGCTAAAATATATCCGGCAAAAGTAAATAAAGGCAATGCCAGGAGAATAGGAGTGTCGGCTATGCGAAACAACTCAATGGCCATTACGGATAGATTAATATCTCCAAAATAAAACCCAGCCATGGCGGCGGCAATGATAACACTGAAAAGAGGTGCGCCTAAAATCGCAAAAAGAATCAATATGGCGATGAGTAAAACTATCATTGCGGGATATGCTTAAACAATTTTGTAAGACAGGTAAAGGACAATAAAAGATACCTGAAACTAATAATAATAAATGATACCGGGATAATGCTTTCACAGACCCAGGCCGGGATAGTTGCAAATGCTAAAATCCCTTCATTTTTTTCCATCATAACAAAAATAAGGCTGTAGTATGCCATTACAGCGCAAACCAGACTAGTGAAAATAGATATTATAAGATTTGACAGTTTTTTTATCTGTTCAGGAAGGTATCGGGATATAACGTCAATACTGATGTGATGATTGTCTCTGCTGGCAACCATTGCACCGATAAGGCCGATCCACAAAACAAGGATTCGCACCAGCGGGTCACCCCAGAGAATTCCTGAATCAAACAGATTTCTTAAGAAGATCTGTAGCACGGCTATAAATATCATCAAAAGCAGAAGTCCTACGAGAATACCATCTTCAATTTTTTGAAGAAACGCTTGAATATTTAAAAGGAAGACTGGTTTTTTATTGGTCATTTTTGGTTTGTGCGTTTGAATGAAAATCTATAAGATGGTTATCCAGTCGATCCGCCATATCCCGTGGAAGAATACCGGATTCCACCATTTTTTTGGATGCAACGTCAGCTATTTTTTGCCAGTCAGCCAGATCGTCCTTGGAAGGTGTTATAAATGTTATCCCTCTGTTCTTTAATGCCTGGATCGCATTTATATCATCCTCCCTGTTCTGGATATCAATTTTATTTAATGCTTTGGTCATGATTTGTGTAACAATTTTGCGGTCTTGCTCGTTGATTTTTAAAAATTTCTCTTTATCAACGGCAAGAACTGCATGAAGATAAATCAGGGGTATATTCGTTATATATTCAATCTGGGTATGCCATTGCAGAACAACAGCTCCAACAGGAGATGTTGCTACCGTGTTGATCAAACCGGACTGGAGGCCGGTTCGCACATCTGCAATGGATAGTGGAATGGGTGTGACGCCAAAGGCTTGAATGGAATCCTGACTGATTTTATCGTTATCTGGAATCCATACTTTTTGATTTCTTAAGTCCTGTACCGTTGTAATGGGTTTTTGTGACATAATGTATGCAAATCCACCACCAATGAGTCCGAAAGTCACAAACCCGGCATTATCAAGCCCATCAATGACATATTGGTCCATATACTTTCTAACATAGTCTACTTCTTTTATCGTTTTAAATTTCAAAGGCTGAGCATAGATCTGGTTTGCCGGGAAAAACTGTGAAAGGCTTCCGGCAACAACTGCTCCACCTTGTAACTGACCAATGCGGATTTTTTTTAAAACAGTTTTATCATTGCCCATGACACCGCCGGGATAAAATTTAAATGTCACACGATTATCCGTTTTTTGGGCTACCATTTCTGCGCCTTTCCGCATTTTTTCCATCCACATGGAGCCTTCAGGTGACAAGGTGGCAATTTTCAGTCTGACTGCATAGACAGTTTGGGTTAAGAGCAGAATAAACAATATCAAAACAAGCTTTTTATAGATTTGGAAAATCATGAATGTCTCCGAGTCAACAATATTTAAAAATAATCATTCGCACTATTTATCAATTCTTGTGCCTGTATTTTGGCCCAGGTATTGATAAGGGTATACCCCTGTACATAGGGGTCGGCCGCCATCACCTCTTTTAGCAATTGGTCATGAAGTTTTCTATTAAATATCATCTTTGCATATGATTTGGCAAAAAGAACCTTGACCATCAGGTTTTTTCCCTGGGATAAGGTGACTGCCTTATCAAAATATTGTTTTCCTAACTCTGGTTTGCCTCCAAGAGCAGGCGGCAGCAAGGTTGCCAATGTTCCCAGGTAGAGGTATGCGGCACCCTCTTTATATGTCTCATCAAGTTCAACTACTTTTTGCATAATCAATTCAATGTGTGCCATGTCTGCGATGGCATTAAAATCACTCTTGTTGGCCATGATCCAGGCTGACCAAGCATTGCCCAGGGAAAAAAGAGCAGGGACATTCTCGATTTTCATTTTTGAAATGATTTTTTCAAAATCTTCAAATGTTTCTGATTTAAGTTTGCAAGCATATTTTTTGTCAAGGCAGATTGCCTGGTTTGCATAATTCAAGGCTTTTTCAGCCATTTTTTTTGATCGATCAGTATCTTTTACAAACAGATCTGCATAAGCTGTGTACAACATGGCGGCCGTGGACAGCAGGGTTTTGTTTTTCGGATCTTTGCTGATCATACTGTCCACCATCAGCAAATAAGCCGGGGCGCCTTGTTTTACCATGGCTAAATCATCATTGTTTAAAATGGTGTCGGAAAGATGTCCCATCATATCTGATGTGGCATTGGCCATGATCAGTGAACAGCCTGATGATAAAAAAATATTTATTATGCAAAAAGAAAAGATTGCAATAGCTGTGAGGGATTGCCTTAACTTATGGCTCGCCTTATGGTGAAGGATCATCAATTAATCAAAGCCTTTATCTATTTGGTATGTTTCATAGCCAGCAATTTGCCATTTGATTTTGAAAATTAACGCGTTTGGGAAAAAAAAGCAACTAGGGATTCACAGCAAATATTTGCCAGAGAAATAAAACAACCCCAAATAAAAATAATTCATATTTTTTCAATCATAAAGGCCAGTTTGGGTCGGCTTTTTCCCCTGTTTTTCATTGTTGTAATGATCATGTTTTTTTAGAAGTCATATCCTTATAAAGCGTGATAGAAAAACAGGTTCCCTCATCAGGATTAGAATCGACATAAATTTTGGCCCCGTGGTCCTGGATAATGCCATATACCACAGAAAGCCCCAGGCCTACACCTTTGCCTTTTTTCTTTGTGGTAAAAAACGGTTCAAAAATTTTTGATACAATATTTTTTGGTATGCCAGACCCCGTATCTTTAATCATCAGCCCAATAGAGGATTGATTTTGTTTGGAAAAAGTTTTTATGGTCATACGTTTTTTCCTGGAATTTGTCATGCTTTCAACGGCATTGGAAATCAGGTTCATGAGCACTTGTTTTATCTGGTCTTCTGATCCCTGAATCAAAGGCAGATTGTATTCAAGTTCTTCTAAGATATGGATGTTGTTTAATTTTAAAAGGTTGGCATTTAATAAAAGAGTCTGTTCAATGAGATCATTAAGATCAAATTTCACCAATTCAATTTTTGACTGGCGGGCAAACACTAGGAGGTTGCTGACAATACGGCTTATCCTTCGTGTTTCGCTTTCCATGAGTTCCAGGTATTGTAAAAATTGATCAATGTTTTTTTGATCAACCCCATCTTCTTTTAATATTCGTTTGCTTAGCATCACAAGATTTAATATGCCGGCAACAGGATTGTTGATTTCATGGACAACAGAGGAGGACAATTTACCCAAAGAAGCCATTTTGTCTTGGTGGAGTAGTCTTTCATGAGTTTCTTTCAGCTGGTGGGTTCTTTCTTCCACCTTTTTGACAAGAAGGTCTTCGGAAAGTTTTCGCTGGGTAATATCCCGACTGATTTCAATAAATTTTGAAATTTTTCCTTTTTTTTCCCAGATGGGAAACACAGTCAATTCCGTGTGCCGGGGTTCACCATTGCTGTCCAGCCTTGTCAGCTCGACCCGGCAATGTTTTTTGTTCTTTATGGCTTCTTCAAGGGGGCATATGCTTTGGCAATTGCTGTTTTCCCTTGTGTCTTCTTTTAGTACTTCAAAACATTTACGGCCGATAACATTTTCTCTTGAACATCCCACTTGTTTTAAAAAAGCCTCATTTGTTTCCATGATCTCTTTTTCTGGTGATATTATCAATACAAAATCTTTGATACCACTGAGAATGGTTTGTATCTCTTTTTCAGGCAGGTTCACAATCACATCCTTGCTAAAAAGGGTTATAAGCAATCGGAAATATTGTTAATTTCTAACATAGGACCGATTATGAATGCAAGTTTAAATAAAGTGTTGAAATAGTAGAAATAGATGTCGGAAAATACAACAGTGACGAAGATTACCGCCCATGTATGAAATTTTTCTCATTGATTTGCAAAACAATTTATCTACCGTCGTAAAATTCTACAACTTGAAGTAGCCATAGTCTTCAGTTTCTGTTATGCCGATAATTCTAAAGCCCACCAATTGACATGGATCTCAACACTAAAATTATATGTTCCGTCCGTCTGGTATCCTTTTTGCTCTTAGTAAATGGGTAACCAGGCAAACAGTAAAATAATCATTCATTAAAAGGAGAAAAGACAATGAAACAATTAATGAGAACGGAAAAATCTAAAAACATCTGGAAAGCAAAAAAAGACAAAACCGATCATCCCTGTATCTGGATGCAGGCCGGTGTCGCAAAAAAGAAAAACTGCAACAACTTTTACGACTGCACTAATTGTAAATATGATAATTCCATGGCTAAAATGGCAAAAGCCGGCAAACACATCACATGGCAGCAAGCCTTGAGAAACAGGGACAGCAAGGATAGAGCCTGTAGGCATACACTGACAGAAAGGACCGAAACCAGGATCTGCCCCATGAATTATAATTGTCAGCGGTGTGATTTTGATCAATATTTTGAAGATACCCTTTCCCCGAAGACAGGTCATTCCATGGTATTTATGAAAGATGTCAAAGGCTTTGATATTGCCGATGGATATTATTTTCACACAGGCCATACCTGGGCCAGCATTGAAAGCGGTGGCCTCATTCGTATCGGCCTTGATGACTTTTCATTTAAGGTCCTGGGCGGCCCGGATGCCTTTGAGCTGCCACTGACAGGTCAAGAACTCAATAAGGACAATGTAGGATGGGGTTTGAAAAGAAAAGAAAATATAGGCGATATTCTTTCTCCTGTGAACGGAGTTATTACAGAGGTAAATAACAATGTTAGAAAATCTCCGGATCTTTCAAAGAATGATCCCTATGGTGATGGATGGCTTTTTACCATTCACAATTCTGATATCAAGGGGGTAGTTCATGATCTTAAAACCGACAATGATAGCGTGGAATGGCTGGGACACGAAGTGACCACCCTTGAAAATATGATTGAAGAAATAACAGGTCCTTTGAGTGCAGATGGCGGTTTGTTAAAACCAGATGTATTTGGAAATCTGCCTACACTTGGCTGGAAAAATCTGACCCGTACTTTTCTTAGAACTTAAATTTGTTTTTATCCATTTTTTAATAAGGATGCAGCAAATGGAAACAAAATTACAAAATAAAACGTCTCCCTGCCTCTGGATGCAGGCAAAAGTCGTAAACAAAAAAGTATGTTTGAGAGACTTTTCCTGTGCAGCCTGTAGATTTGACCGGGCTTTAAGAAAAGCCTGCCATGAAAATGAAAATCTTCAAAAAATGGGTGTTGCTCGAAAGGGAAAAAGGGGCAGTCTTATTTTCTGGAAAGACAAGCTTAGAAAGCAGCCCCTGGCAAAAAGACCATGCATCCATCATATGAAAGGCCATATTGACTTTAAAACCTGTCCAAAATCTTATCATTGCATTGATTGCGAATTTGATCACTACTTCCATGATCAGTTCAAGGTTTATACCATGGTAAAACCTGTAGCCTTTAATGATATCAGCGGTATATCCCTGCCAGTGGGGTATTATCTTCATTCAGGGCACACATGGGTTAAAATTGAAGACCACAACAATGTTCGTATAGGTATTGACGACTTTGCTTCAAGGGTTTTAGGAAAATTTACTGCCATAAAAACTCCCTTGATGGGTAAACAGGTTTTCCAGGGGAAAAAAGCTATCCATTTATCCAGGAACCAGCATATGGCATCCTTTTTATCCCCTGTCAACGGGGTTGTCACTGAAGTTAATTCAAAGGTGAATAAAAGCCCTGGTCTGATCAACAATGATCCGTATATAGACGGATGGATTTTTAGCCTTTATTGCCCAAACCTTAAACAGGATTTGAAAAAATTAATGTTCATGGATTCAAATAAAAGCTTCATGAACAAAGAAGTGAACAGGCTTTATGCATTTTTAGAAGAAAAGACACAGCTTGCAGCAGCAGATGGCGGAAGCCTGGGTAAAGATCTTTTTGGAAATCTGCCGGAAAATTCCTGGGACCGTCTCTTAAAGTTTTTTATTCACTAATTTGCTTGATGTTGTCAGATAAGAAGATATTGCAATACCGGCAAAAGTGGCTTGATTTTTTGTCAACATCTTCAAGTTTTCTGCAATAGTGCATAATACACCTTTGATCTTCGCAGTGTCGAAGATCAAAGGTGTGGCCTAGTTCGTGGATGGCCTCTTTTACGATTCTTTTGCCCCCTTCAATAACAACCATGACTTCAGGGCCCGTAACCAGCCTGGCAATGGATACAATGCAGGCTTTTCCACCCAGCTGGGCTTCACCATATACATGGGTGAGGATTGGGATAAAAAGATCTTCATTTGTCACTGCAATAATCTTTATACAATCATCCGGCGCATTTTTTTCAAGTGCTTCAAGGATTTTTGTTGAATGATATTGCCTGCGCTCTGGATCATAGGCAAACAAAATATCGTCTAAAACCGCCTCCACCCTGGCACTGAACCCGAAAAATTCTCCCACATCCCTTGCAATGGTCTGACTCATCCAATGTGGAATATCTCCAATAGGGGAAACAATAATTGTCTCGGTATTATTCATTTGCCAATGCTGGAACCTCAAGTTGTGCTATTAGTCAAGATCGATTTTCAATTCGTATCGTTTGATTTTATTGTACAGGGTTGATCTGTCAATACCAAGAATGGCGGCACTTTTTGAAATATTCCAATTGTTTTCAAATAAAATTTTGGAAATATGATGTTTTTCCACATCATTTAAAGAGAAATACTTATTTTTCAATTCGTTTTCCAGTTTTTTTACAATGGGAAGATCCAAGGGTGTAATGGTCCGGGTTTTACAAACCACCACAGCTCTCTCAATGGCGTTGGAAAGTTCCCTCACATTTCCAGGCCATTCATAGAGCATGAGTTCATCCATGGCATCTCTGCTGATTCTTTCAACTCCCCTGTTGATTTCCTGGGTGGTTTTTATTAAAAAATGTTCTGCCAGTAAAGGAATATCTTCTTTACGTTCCCTTAACGTGGGCATCGTAAATGTGATTACGTTCAATCGATAAAACAAATCTTCTCTGAAGGTCCTATTTTCAATGGCCTTTTCAAGGTTTGCATTGGTGGCGGCAATCACCCTGAAGTCGGCTGTAATGGGCTGGGTACCCCCAACCCTGTAAAATATTTTATCTTCCAGTACCTGGAGCAGATCAATTTGCATTCGCATGCTTATTTCACCGATTTCATCCAGAAACAATGTCCCGTTACCGGATAGTTCCAGACGGCCTTTCCGAGTTTCCTTGGCATCTGTAAATGCCCCTTTTTGATGGCCGAAAAGTTCGCTTTCCATGATATGTTTTGGAATGGCTCCGCAATTCACACTGACAAAGGGGCCATTTGAAACCCTGGAGTTGGAGTGAATTGCTTTTGCAGCAAGCCCTTTTCCCGTTCCAGTTTCACCCGTGATAAGAACAGTTGTTTCCGTGTCTTTGATATCTTCTATCAGGTTGAATATTTCCTGCATGGGTCTGGATTGACCGATCATGCTTTCATACCGGGTTCTTTGCTCGTAGTCTTCTTTTAAAAAAAGGTTTTCTTTTATTTTTGCCCTGTGTTGGATTAGTTTTTGGATGAGTACCCCTAGTTCCTCTGGATCAAAAGGCTTTAAAAGATAATCAAAAGCATGGTATTTCATGGCCTGTACTGCTGAAGGAATGGAGCCAAAGGCAGTGACCATAATCACGTCAATATCAGGGTAATGCTCTTGTATATGCTTGAGAACATCCATTCCACTGATGCCATCCATTTGAATGTCCAGCAAAAGAAGGTCAAAACTTTTGGTTTTGAGAATATCAATGGCTTTTTCGCCGCTGGACACGTTTTCCACATGATACCCGTCTCTTTGCAGCCAGCCTGTGAGCGATTCTCGAATAACCAACTCATCATCAACCACCAGAATCTTTGTTCGTTCCATCCAAGTCTCCTTTATTGTTGAAAGGATTAGAGAATAAAGATAAATCTTGGCAAACTATGTTTATATAACCGTGATTCTATAAGATCTTTTTTTTTAGCTTATCCGAAGTTGAATTATCCCAACGCTTAAAAAGGTCATGGGCTATCCCAAAGTAATCCAGCACCTTTCCAACGGACTGATTGATAATATCATCAATGGTTTTTGGATGATGATAAAATGCCGGCATTGGCGGGATAATTTGTGCCCCCATGTCTGCTGCCATTGTTAAAAGCCTTAAATGACCTTTATGCAGAGGAGTCTCCCTGAAGAGCAGGGCCAGTTTTCGTTTTTCCTTGAGTTGGACATCGGCAGAACGGATTAATAGATTATCCCCATAGGAGTTTGCAATTCCAGACAATGTTTTTATAGTACAAGGGATTACCACCATGCCCATATTCAGAAAGGAACCACTTGCAACGCAAGCTGCAATATCTTTATTGGCATATGTAAAATCTGCCATGGCAAGGACCGCATCCACATCAAAATCAGTCTCAACTCTGATATTGAGTTTTCCTGGTTCTGAAATAATAAGGTGGGTTTCAATGTCACTTTTTTTAAGGGCCTCAAGCATCCTGACGCCATAAATTACGCCGCTTGCCCCGGTTATTCCTATAATTAATCGTTTTGTCATCTTGTGACTCCTTTGATTGTGACTGTATAAAGCTATTGCATGTGCGTAAGTTCGTCAATTAAATTGTATCTTTTTTTTAAAACTAAAGAGATATTGTTTTTCAAGTTTATATGGATTGACAAAAATATGCCCAGTCCATATAAACCCTAATGTTGCAACGTTAGGGTAAATTTGAAAAGCAGATAAGGATTGGAAATTTTATAAATTGAACAGAAATGAAAAAAACCATTAAAGATAAAGCAAGGTGTATTATTAATGATACAAGGGTCATGACCCTTGCTGTTTCAAATAAGGATGTCCCATGGTCATCCCCTGTCTATTTTGTGTTTCATGACAATAGATTTTATTTTTTTTCTAATGAAAACTCCAGACATATACAATATGCTGAAAACCGGAAAATTATTTCTGCTTCCATTTTTAAAGATTCCGGTCAGATGGATTTGATTTTTGGATTCCAGATGTCAGGAAAGCTTGAGAAAATATCAAAAAAAGCTTTGTATCTAACTATTGTTAAAAAATATGTTACCAAGTTCAGTTTTTTAGAACAGATATTCGGACCGGGAATAATTGAAAATAAAGATTTTTTTTTAGAGAAATTCAAGTCACATCTCTATTGCTTTCATCCAGATATTGTTTTTTTGTCTGACAATTCCAAGACAACAGATAAAAGATTAAAAATAGATTTGAGCAAGATAGCCTGAAAAGTTTAAACTTATTTCATTTGCGGTCCTTAGTTTTCAAGAAGGCAGATGTTGTAACTGTCTATATCAGGTCTTATAGTATGAAATATTAAAAAACTAAATTTTAATTGTATCATGAGAGGATATATGCGTGTTTTTCAAGCCCTATTGATTCTGATCATCATTAATGTCACAATGGTTTATGCCCAGAATAAGCCGCCTGACCAGCCTCCCGCTAAAGTTGTTATCTCAAAAATTGTCTTTCAAAAGCTGGCACAAAATCGGTCTTTTATCGGCACTCTTTATTATGATCGGGTCAGTCATGTTTCCTCAGAAGTCTCAGGTCTTGTATCTAAAATAGATGTCAGGGACGGAGACAGGGTTAACAAAGGGATATCTCTTGTAAATCTTGATACGGAAATACTTGAAAAAGAGATTTTAATTCACAAAAATCTTATTGATCAGGCAGTCCTCCATATAAACCATTCAAAAATAAATTATCAACGAATGGATTCCTTGTATAAAAAAGGCGGGATCAGTGAAAAACACTATGATGATGCCACCTTTGTTTATCAGGATGCCCTTTTAAAAAAAGTGTCTGCCGAAACAATCTTAGAAAAACTTTTGATTCAAAAACGCAAAAGTGTGATTAATGCACCATTTGATGGTATTATTCTTGAAAAAAATGTGGATTCAGGAGACTGGGTTCAACAGGGTAAAAAGCTTATAAGTATCGGGTCTGTAAATGATCTTTTTATAAAAGTCCCTGTGGCGGAAACCTTGTTAAAATTTGTTATAGCTGGGCAAAAAGTTCGGGTTATCATTAATGCCTATAACAAAGAAATGATTGGTACCATTGATAATCTATCCCCTATAGCAGATGCAAAAACCAAAAATGTTTTTATAAAAATACGAATTCCCATGTTAACCAGGGTGGCGCAAAACATGTCGGCCATAGTGTTTATTTCCACGGGCAGCGAACAAAAGCTGGCTATGATTCCAAGGGATGCATTATTCAAGTTTCAGGGGAATGATTTTGTTTATACGATAAAACAAGCAAAGGCGGTCCGGCTGCCGGTAAATATCGTGACCTACCTGGGTAAATCCATTGGTACTGATAATGATCATTTTAAAGAGGGCATGCCTGTAATAGTTGAAGGGAACGAAAGGTTACGTCCTGATCAGAGAGTTGTTATTGTTGGAGAAAATTAGATGGATATTATCCGCTTTTTTATCCGGAAACCCGTAACAGTGGCCGTGGCGGTAATCCTGACTGTTATGTTCGGCTTTATCGGGTTTCAAAAACTGCCGGTCCAGCTTACACCTGATGTGGAAACGCCTTTGATTACTGTTAACACTGCCTGGTATGGTGCCACACCCTATGAAATTGAAAAGGAAATCATTGAAAAGCAGGAAAAAGTTTTAAAAGGTCTGCAAGGGCTGACCAAGATGGAGAGTTCCAGTTACAACGGTTTTGGTACTATTACCCTGTCCTTTGAAATTGGAACTAATCTTGATGATGCTCTGCTCAGGGTATCAAATAAAATGTCTGAAGTGGGCAATTATCCGGAAAATGTAACCCGGCCGACCATAGAGTCTTCCGGGGCCAATAGTTCCCCGATCATATGGATGATCCTAAAGACTAAACCAGGCAACACAAAGCCTATCAATCAATTTAAAACTTTTTTTGAAGATAATGTCCGGCAGTATCTGGAGAGGGTTAATGGGGTTGGCTCTCTCCTTGTATTTGGAGGCACTGATACAACTCTGGATGTGATCATTGATGCCCAGAAAATAGCCCGTTATAATGTATCCATAAACCAGATCATTGCATCTATCCAAAGAGCAAATCAGAATATTTCAGCGGGAATTCTGGGTATGGCCAAAAAAAATTATCGCATCAGGACCATAAGCCAGTTTCAAACCCTGGATGATGCCCTTGATGTGGTCATCTTTGATGATGGAATAAACAGGGTCTACCTAAGGGACGTAGCCCAGGTTAAAAAAGGTTATAAAAAAGAAGATGCTTCCGTACTGCATAGTGGCGTACAGGTTGTTGTGGTTGCAGTGAGAAAAGAAAAGGGAGCCAATGTTCTGAGCATGACGGATGCAGTGGAAAAACAGGTCCATCATTTGAACAAAACTATACTTGCCGACAACAAGTTGATCTTGAAAATGGTTTATGATCAGCGCCCATACATTAATACTGCCACCAACCTGGTTAAACGCAATATCCTCATCGGCAGCATTCTGGCGATTGGTGTTCTTCTTTTATTTTTAAGAAGTGTAAGGACCACATTGATCACAGGCATTGCCATTCCCATTTCTGCCATTGGTTGCTTTGTTTTTCTGTGGCTTTTGGGAAGGAACCTGAATGTTGTGAGTATGGCAGGGATTTCATTTGCAGTGGGCATGCTGGTGGATAATGCTATTGTGGTTCTGGAGAATATTGACCGTCACCGCAAGATCGGCAAAAACGCTTTCGATGCCGCTTATGAAGGGACACAAGAGGTGTGGGGCGCTATTCTTGCCTCTACTGCAACTACAGTGGCTGTCTTTTTGCCCGTCATTTTTATCCAGGAAGAGGCAGGGCAATTATTCCGGGACATTGCCATTGCCATTACTTCTTCTATTCTTTTAAGCCTTATAGTTTCCATTTCCGTGATTCCCGCCCTGTTTAATCTGTTTTACAGAAAAAGCAACAACATCAAGACCAACAGGATACAAAAGAGCAGTATCGGATTGTTTTTGTCCGGCAGTATATTGAAATTGAGCACCCTGTGCATGCAAAATGCCTTTACCCGGTTGACAACCATTATTGTGTTTACCAGTCTTTCTATTGGTTTGACCTCCTATCTTTTGCCAAGCGCTGAATATCTGCCCCAGGGCAACAGAAACCTTATTTTAAATATTCTGATTCCACCACCTGGTTATTCTGTTGATAAACTCAAAAACATGGGCAAATATATATACAAAGAAACCGAACCTTATTTCAAGGAAGATGGCAAGGATGGTTTTCCACAGATTAAACATATGTTTTTTGTGGGTGCAGATCGTATTACTCTTTTTGGAGGGATCAGCACCCATGAAACTCGTGCCCACGAGCTAATCCCGCTTTTCAGCAAGGTAATGGGCTCGATTCCCGGCGTTTTTGGTGTCAGCATTCAGGCTGGAATTTTTGAATCTGGTATTGGTAAAGGCAGAACCGTGGATGTTAATATTTCAGGAGAGGTTATGGATGATATTATCCAGGCCGCATATACACTTTTTGGAACCATAACCGCAAAAATGAAAAATACACAAGTCCGCCCTGTACCATCTCTTGAAGACAGTTATCCTGAAGTCAAAATCATTCCAAACAGAGAAAAACTTGCTGCAAATGGACTTTCCGCCCAAGAACTGGGTGTGTATGTCGATATCCTGATGGATGGCCGTAAAATTGAGGAATACCGACCCGAGGGAATCAAACAGGTTGATCTGGTGCTTAAAGGCCGGCCCTCTTTTGGCAGCTCGCCGGAAGATATTCTGAACTCTACCATTGTCAACAGATTTGGAGATCTGATCAGGGTCAGGGATGTCGCCCGGATCAAATATGACCAGGGCATGCCCCAGATAAATCACCTGGAGAGGGATCGCACCATTACTTTACAGGTTACTCCGCCTGGTGACCTGGCTTTGCAGTCAGCCATGGAGCAGATTGAAAATGAAATTATCCCCTCTCTTGAAAAGTCAGGAAAATTTAAAAATGTTAAAGTAGACGTGGGCGGTAATGCAGACAAACTTGTGGAGACAAGGCAGGCACTTCAGTGGAACCTTATTCTGGCTTTGATAATTACTTATCTTTTGATGGCAGCTCTATTTGAAAATTTTATATATCCCTTTATCATTCTTTTTACTATCCCCCTTGCTGCGGCTGGGGGTTTTGTCGGTCTTTTTGCGGTCAATAAATTTATTGCTCCCCAGGGTTTTGATGTCTTAAGCATGTTGGGGTTTATCATTTTAATCGGTACGGTGGTAAACAATGCTATTCTCATTGTCCACCAGTCATTAAATAATGTTCGATATAATGGGCTCATAGGTAAACAAGCCGTGGCAGATGCCGTTAAAACCCGTATCAGACCCATTTTTATGAGCGCCACAACAAGTCTTCTGGCCATGATGCCCATGGTATTGTCAACAGGATCGGGCAGTGAACTGTATCGCGGATTGGGTTCGATTCTGCTGGGCGGCCTTGCCATGTCAACGGTTTTTACCCTTTTTGTGATTCCTTCCCTGCTTGTTTTTGTTATTGGTTTTGAAAAAGGTAAAATTAAGAAACCAGAACAGTTCTCTTGACCTAATGCAGAAAATTATTTATCGTGTGAGAATAATCTTTTATTCAAAGTGAAATGCTTAAATGAAACAAACTAATATCTTTATTTTTATTCTACTCCTCATTTTTATGCTTTTTTCGGGAGATCTGCTATATGCTTCTCAAAAAAAGCAAAAAGTGTATGTCATTCCTGTTTCCGGAACAGTGGAACCGGGTATGGCAGCCTATGTCAAAAGAGCCCTGGAAGAGATTAAAAATGAAACAGATGCTGTTTTTGTATTTAAAATGGATACATTTGGCGGCAGAGTGGATGCGGCACTGGAGATTGTGGACACAATCTCCAATATCCCAAAGGGAAAAACTATTGCATTTGTTGAAAAAAGAGCCATTTCCGCCGGTGCCCTGATAGCACTTTC
>JABIYQ010000253.1 GCA_018702715.1 Desulfobacula sp.
AGCAATAAACGCAACTATGCAAGCCTGACCCCGCCTACGGCAATTATCTTACATATCCTCTCAGATTAAAACCGCATGAATTTCTAATGATAAGTTCTGCTTCCATCACTATTTTATTGCTGCTGCCGGATTGGTTTTGACCCTTAATTTTGTTGATGAGCATTTGGGCACCGGCCATACCCATTTTGTACTGGCTTTGAGTAACAGTCGTCAGTTCTATCCCGGCTAAAGACGATATGCTGATATCATCAAAGCCAATAATTGCCAGATCTTCAGGGATTTTGAGACCGGCCTCATATGCTGCCTCCCGGACGCCAAGAGCCATATTATCCCCCTGGATTAACAATGCCGTGGGTCTGTTTTTTTTGGCAAGTATCCCCTGGGCTGCCTGATAGGCTTTTCTCCTGGAAAATCCGCATTCAACAAATAAGTCCGGGCGAATACGAATACCAAATTCGGCAAATGCGTCATTTGAACCTTGGGTCAACAAAATAGCGTTGGAGGCTTGCATATCCCCTGCAATTATTCCTATTTTTGTATGGCCCAGTCTGCATAAATGACTGGCAGCCTTATAAGAGCCACCATAGCTGTCCACTGAAACAGAATCAATCCGGCTGGCCTTTTTTGGGTTAAGGATCAAACGGTTAACAAGGACATAGGGAATCTGCATCTCATTTAATAAATCAATGTTTGGGTCATCCTGCAAGGCCGTTGATAAAACAATTCCATCCGCCCCCCTGGATATGAGCATTTCAATAATTCTTTTTTCATTTTCATTGCTGTGTTTTGTATTGAAAAGCATCATATTATAACCCAGATCATTAATTTTTTCCTGCACCCCAAGGGCAAGCTCAGAGTTAAATGGGTCTGCAATATTGGAAACGATTAATCCGATGGCAAAACTTTGTCTGCTGACAAGGCCCTTTGCAAAATAATTTGGCTGGTACCCCATCTTCCCGGCCATTTTCACAATCTTTTCTCTGACAACCTTACCAACCCCTGGTTTGTCATTAAGAGCGTTGGAAATGGTTGTTGTGGAAACATCCAATTGTCTTGCAATATCTTTAATTGTGATTTTATTCATATTTTTCCTAAAAAATATCCAATAAATCCTATAGAACCCATCCTCTTATCTCATAATATTCAGCCAGCATAAATTCATACTCTTCATGGGTTATCTCGGCTCCCGTATCCGTAAGTTTTGTGAACAGTCCTTTTGAAAGCCGGTCGTCATCACTGGTCAAACCTTCCTGAATATTGAATTTTCTGATTTCTTTGGCAATATTTCCGGCTTTCTCCTGGAGCGAGGCTTTATCGGATTTTAGACCGGTTAATGAATGGATCATGACGGTCAACTCTTCCCATGTGTAAAAATCTCTGAAAAAACGGCAGAGAACCAGGGTGTCAAAAATGGTCAGGCGATCCTCAAAGTCAATCAGGATTTCAGCTTTCCCTTTCAGTTCGTCCATGGGACTGATACCGGCGAGCTCGGGTTTATAAAAGGTTGTTCTCAAATGGCAGGCTCCCCTGTCGGAAATGCCATAGGCAAGCCCCATCCCTTTGAAAACCCTGGGATCATACCCTGCCGGCTCAAGGCCCTTGGCGTGCACTGCAATATCTTCCAGATCCCATTCCTTTGCGGCATGTTTAATGCCATGGGCCAGAACATCTCCTATACCCTGTCTTTTAGCGATCATATGAATCAGTTTTTCTATTCCATCCACATCCCCATAATCAATATCAAGGTCTATTTTACCACGTTTGGAAGCTTCTATGGCAAAGGCGCATAAATTTCCTGCTGTGATTGTATCCATTCCCAGCCGATCACATAATACATGGAAAAAAGCGATTTCCTCAATACTGTCAACAAGGCAAAGCCCTCCAAAGGCATAGATGGTTTCATATTCCGGACCCTCAAGCGTCATCCCTTTGTGACGTCCCTTTAAAATGGTGGTTTGTCGGCCGCATGACATGAAGCATTTGGAGCAGCCCGTGGGTGTCACATCGCATTGGGTGTGCAAAGCGTCGGCACTTATATTCTCCCATTTATCAAAATATCCCTTTGACCAGTATTGTGTGGGAAAAGCCTTTTTACTATTTAAGACCTTTACCATCTGGGACGTGCCCATTGACTTGTAAGCCGTGACTGCAGGATGGTCCTTTCCCACATGGGCAATATGCTTTACAAAGGATTTGAGTTCCTTTTCATCATGGTATTCTCTTTTCCGGCTTCCCTGGAATATTATTCCTTTTATTTTTTTGGATGCCATTACAGTTCCAGCGCCGGTTCGTCCGGCACAATGCCAATTATCATTCTGGATAATACCAAAACATACACCGTTTTCAGCTGCAGGCCCAATGGCCAGTATCCCGGTTTTTTTAAACCCTTTATCCTTATTTATATACTCAGCTTCAATAAGGGCTTCGGTTTCAAAAGTATCTTTGCCCCAAAGCGCTTCTGCATTATTAAAAACAACATGACCCGGTTCAATGGAAAGAACCACAGGGGTTTTGGATTGCCCATGAATGATAACTGCGTCATACCCTGCAGCATCAATAGCCTCGGGCACCTTGCCTCCTGAATAGGATTCAGAGAAAAACCCGGTCAAAGGTGATTTTGTAAATACCCCATATCGACTTGCCCCCCATACTTTGCTTCCAGCCGTTGGTCCTGTACTGAAAATCAAATTATTTGCCGGATCCAGGGGAGGAACTTTTGGAGGATTGTATTTATTAAGCAAATAGGCTCCCAACCCTTTGACGCCCAAAAATTGTTCAAAAACCTCATCTTCAATGGTTTTTTCTTCAAACAATTGTTTGGTTATGTCAATCAATAATAATTTTCCGTAAAAACCTTTCCCATGAAAACCTTCCATTGGTCCCTCCTCAAAAGTGTGTTAACCCGGCAATATTTATAATAACTTAATCGTTAAAGTGATTTTAACATGATATATAACACTTTTGTCAAGCCCAAAACAAAAAACATATTAAATTCTTTTGATGATAATTTTAGGATTTCTTTATTGCGCATGGATCTATTTTACAAGGTACCGGGCTTCTTTGGTACTATGTATACCCTGTCTGGTAAAGCACTGGAAAATAAAAAATTCCTGAGTTAATTTACTTGACAAGATAATTATTATTGAATTATACATCATATAATATTGGATTAATCGTTTAAGTTTTACTTTTTACGTCAATTTTTTAATTTTGATCTAATTTCATTATTAATAGGGGTAATTATGGGAACACAAAAAGAATTCAGCCCTGCACAAATTCAGGCATTAAAAAAAGCAGACCAGGATTGCTATCTTCATCCAACCTCAAGTCTCTGGATACTACAGGAAAAAGGTGCTAAAATCATTGCAAAGGGAAAAGGGTGCAAGGTCTGGGATGTGAAAGGCAAAGAATATTATGATGGCACGGCTGCTTTGTGGTATAGTTCTGTGGGACATTGCAGGCCGGATCTGGCCCAGGCAGCCAAAGAACAATTAGACCAGCTTGAGAGCTACCATTCCTTTAATGAATTTGCAAATGTACCTGCCATCCAGCTGGCTCAAAAAGTCAGTCAAATGGTTCCGATCAAAAATGCCAAGATTTTTTTTACATCCAGCGGTTCGGAAAGCAATGATACCATTTTTAAAATGGTCCGGTTTTATTGGTATTTAAAAGAACAGGACAGCAAAGATATTATTATTACACGAAATCGAGCCTATCATGGCGTATCATGCGGAGCTGTGTGTGCAACAAGGCTTCCGGGTTTCCATGAAGGATTTGAACCTCTGCTGCCGGGTTTTGATAATATTGAACCTCCCTATTGCTATCAATGCCCATGGGGGAAAGACGTAGACTCCTGCAGCCTTGAATGCGCCACAGCCTTGGAAGAAAAAATCATAGCGCTTGGTAAAGATAAAGTTGCTGCATTTGTTGCCGAGCCCATCATTGGAACGGGCGGTGTAATCATTCCTTCTCCAGGATATTTTGAAAAAATAAGACAAATATGCACGGACAATAACGTCCTCTTTATTGCGGATGAGGTTATTAATGCCTTTGGCAGGACAGGAAAAATGTTTGGGATAGAACACTGGGAAGGCGTTATTCCAGATATCATGACCATGGCAAAGGGTATTACCAGCGGTTATGTTCAACTGGGTGCTGTTGCTCTGTCCGGTGAAATATTTGATACCCTTAAACAAAGAGAACGATTTTACCATGGATTTACCTATAGTGGTCATCCCCTGGCCTGTGCCGTTGGATTAAAAAACCTGGAAATAATTGAAAATGAAACCCTTGTGGATAATGCTAAAAACATGGGCAAACTTTTAAAAGAAAAAATCCAGGCCCTTGATTTTGATGTCATCGGTGATGTTCGAGGCAAAGGTCTCATGGTCGGGGTGGAACTGGTAAAAAACAAAGAGACTAAAGAAAAATATGATCCTCCTCTTGCGCCTTTAGTTGTTGAAGCTGCCTATGAACTGGGGCTGATCACAAGACCGCTTATCGGAGATACCCTGCAATTTTCACCGCCCATGGTGATTTCTGAACCGGAAATCAATGATATGGTGAAAATCCTGGGAGAGGCTATTAGCCAGGCTTTAAAAAACAGGGGATAACGCCTTTAAATGAACAGACAGTTTTCTTTTTACTTGTAACTATGCAGCTCTTATGCTTGAAACCGCTCTATCCCATGGATATTTGTTTCGATGCTAAACGCTTAACCTCCTGCAAATATCCATCAGACAGGGCTTTTAAGATACCTTCTTTTAACAGGCTGAACAATTACTTTTACTTTTAAAAAAGGAGAAACCATGGCCCGATATTTTAGCCGTATGGGTGACGGCTCCCCCATTTCGGTTACAAAAGATGAAATTATGGCAGACCTGATCCAGGGAAGCGAGGATGCTGCCGACCGTGCTAAGGTGCCCTCCCTGACCCAGGAGGAGTATGAACATCTCCTGGATATATTCTGTGCTCCTCAGAAATTTATGAGCGTGGAAGCGGGAAAGGAAGTTATTTTAACCTATGATGCAAGCACTCTGAAAATAAGGCGTGTCGGGATCAATGTCGACCGGATTCAGGCCCTGCAGATCTATGAAAAGCTGATGGGTGCGGATACAATGGAGCTGGCCTTTGTGGATTATAGTTACAAGCCTGTAAAACGAGTCGCAACTGTTGAACAGCCAATCCTTGAACAGGCCCTTTTGAGCACCCACATTCCTTTATTTTACGGTGCCCAACCCAACCTTGGCCTTTACAGCCAGCCGGACGGACCTTTTCCAAACCCCATGGAATTGATGCCCATGGGGAAAATCAAGGAAGCCCAGGAATCCTATGAAGCATCTGTTGAAGATCTGGTCAACGACATTGTATTTGTGGCAAGTCTGATGTATGAGTCTGGTGCAGATGGTATCAACCTGGATACTGCAGGCGCTGCCGGGGATGCTGATTTTCTAGCCTCATTGCTGGCCACGGAAAAACTAAGGGCAAAGTACCCCGACATGTGCATAGAACTCGGCACGGCAGGTGAATTTGTCCTGGGCATGCACAGCGAGTTGGAATATAAAGGTCATCGTCTGGCAGGCATGTATCCCCATGATCAGTTAAAAATGGCGGAACTTGCCGGGGCAACCATTTTTGGTCCTGTAGCCAATACCAAGACCAGCAAGTCATCAGCATGGAACGTGGCCCGCACCATCACCTTTATGAAACCCTGCGGAGAAATTGCCCATATTCCGATCCATCCGAATATGGGTATGGGTGTCGGCGGGGTCACCATGACGGATCATCCACCCGTTGATATTGTATCACGGGCATCCAAGGCCATGGTGGAGATCTGCCGCCTGGACGGGCTGTAGGTTGGCGTCGGCGATCCATTTGGAATGGCAATAACACATGCACAAGCCTCTGGAATGGGCGGAATGCGGGGAGCCGGAGATCTGGTTGCCCGGATGCAAATGTCCAAAGGCATGAGAATTGAAGAAGCAAAAGCATATGTTGCCAAAAAACTTTTGGTTGGGATTGAAGATCTTACAGATCCTGTTATTATGAACGAAGTGCGGACGGATCTTGGCATTGGTGTGATGACACCCCTGCCGGGCTTTCCTAAAGGTATTGAAGCCAAATTCAACATAGCGAAAGTACTGGATATTGATATAAATTGTGTTAAGGGGTTTATAGCAAGGACGTCCTAAAGCTTTAAAATGGTCAATTTTGTTTGCGGGGAGTGGATCGATATGAGATCACATGGACTCTAAATCCATGTAGCCGGGTGCAACTCCCGGGCTTCCCGCCATTTTCCCGGATTATACAGATCAACTCAACTTTCAGGGTTGCCTATTTGCTGCACACGCCAGTGGAAGGCAGATGGCCTTACAGGAGCATTATGGATCTTTGCTTACAATCTCTTGATGAAAGGAGCGTTAAGGCCGGCAATTGTTTGAGCGTAGCGAGTTGTGCCGGTTAGCGGATTGAACGTTAGAGATTGTTGCAATGTCCATCCAGGGAAGTAAGGCCATATGCCTGGAGCAGGTTATGTAAAATTCTTCATGGCAAATATCCAGATCCGAAACTTGAGACTTTAACAAACGAACAAATTATGATAAAAGAGCCCATTTTAAGATAGACACAACAAACGAATATTAACTAGGACAATTTAAAAAACCCTGAGCTATTGTAAAAAAAATAATGAAAAAAACTGAGTTCAACTGCAAGACTGTCCCACAGGCTCCAGATGATAGTGTCAAGAAAAAAGACCCAATCATCGTTCCTGTGGAAATCCGATTTTCAGACACTGACGCCAATGGCCATGTGTTTTTTGGCAACTATTTTACGCTGTTTGATTCAGCGTTTCTGAAATTTCTGAAGATTATAGATTATTCTTTTGAACGATTTCTTGATAACAATCTTAATTTTTATTACGTAGAAGCAAAAAGCCTTTATAAATCACCTGTTAAGTTTGATGATGAATTATTTATAAAAGTTTATGCGGGTCATTTGGGCAAAACAAGTTTTACCATTAAATTTGAAGCCATGAACAAAACAAGTGACAAAATTGCAGCCTTTGGCCATATTGTGGCTGTGGTGGTGGACCTAAGAACAGAAAAACCATCCGCCCTACCCGATGAATTTATTGAGGTGTTAGGACAATTTGGTTCATGAAAAAGGCTGAAAACAAAAAAAAACATGCTGCAATTTTGCAAAAGGCCATGCAGGAGCACAGCTTGTCAAGGCAAGAAATTGCCTGTCTTTTAGAATCCTGCCCAGGCCGGGAAACCGATCTTCTGTTTAAAACAGCAAGACAATTAAGAGAAAAATATTTTGAAAATAAAATTTTTCTGTACGGGTTTGTTTATAACAGCACACATTGCAGAAACAATTGCAGGTTTTGTTATTATAGAAAGGACAATACCGCTTCTGTTCGATACAGCAAATCGAAATCACAAATTTTGGATATTTCCTGTAAACTTGCAGAATCAGGGGTTCATCTCATTGATTTGACCATGGGAGAATCTATCTCATTTCATGATAATATTGTTGAACAGGTTCAAAAGCTGGGCAGTATTATTTCTGATATTAAAAGCCAAACCCATCTGCCTGTAATGGTTTCCCCGGGTGTTCTGCCGGAGTGGGCTCTAAAGCAAATGGCCC
>JABIYQ010000246.1 GCA_018702715.1 Desulfobacula sp.
AGGGTTCTAATATCATTGCTTGAAAAAAAAGAAAAACAAAAGACAATGGTTCAGATTTTAGGGCCCATTGAGGCGTCCATACAGAAAATTTCCTCACGATTCAGGTGGCAGATACTTGTGAAAAGTCCTTCTTCAGCCCTGGTTAACGGCCTTGTAAAATCCATGATGGACCATCCTAAAATAACACTTAAATCAGGAATCAGGCTGGTTGTGGATGTTGACCCGTATTCTTTAATGTAGTTTGGGTTTTGCAAAAAAATGCATACCAGAACTCAGAAGCCGGTCTGGTTTTATTTTTCTGTAGTAAAAGATTCCAGCATCTTTATCAGTATAGCTTTTTTAATGGGCTTGGAAAGGTATTCACTACATCCTGCATCCAGACATTTCTGCCGGTCTTCCCTGAGGGCATGGGCAGTCAGGGCTATGATGGGAGTTTCTTTTTTGCCCTGTTTTTTGTCCCATTCTCTTATTTTTTGGGTGGCGATATATCCATCCATGACAGGCATCTGCATATCCATGAGAACAATGTCAAAGGGCTGGGTCATGTATTTATTCAATCCGATCTGTCCATTTTCAGCCATTTCAATTTCATGGGGTAAAGACTTCAAGTATGCCTTGATCACAAATCGGTTTTCATCTGCATCGTCCACAACCAGGATCTTCAAGGGTTTTATTTTTATCTCCGAGGGTTTGGAAGACTGCTGATCCCGTTGTGGTATGTTATTGATTTTTTTAGCCAGAGCCTTTTGAATGGTTTCCTTGAGTTCTTCATGCTTGACCGGCTTGATCAGATAGTCCATGATTCCGACTTCTCTGGCCTTAGAAATATCCCGGCTTCTCTCATCCGAGGTCAGCATGATTATTGTATGTTTTAAAATACCATTTTGACGTCCTGCCTGCCGGGCGGTTTCAAGCCCATCCATTTCAGGCATCCTGCTGTCCAGCAGGATCAATTCAAATGGATTCCCATCATTTTTTGCTGATTCAATGGCTTCAATCCCTTGCCTTCCACTGGACACTTCCTTGACGATAGCTCCCCAGGATGAGAGTTGTTCCATTAAAATCAACCGATTGGTAGCATTATCATCCACCACTAGAACATGAATTCCCTTAAGCGTCTTAAGTCGGGTTGTTGTTTGGGGTATAGGCTGGAATGCGGTTTTTAACTCTATTGTAAAATAAAAAGAAGATCCTTTCCCTTCCATGCTCTCCACCCAGATTTTGCCGTTCATCATGTTAACAATTTGTTTTGAGATTGTCAGGCCAAGTCCAGTACCTCCATAGGACCGGGTGGACGAATGATCCACCTGGGCGAAACTTTCAAAAATATTTTCCTGGCGGTCTTTTGGAATACCGATTCCCGAGTCTGTCACGGAAAATAATAATTGAATTCCATCTTTATTAACCCCATGAACCTTTGTTTCCAGAACTACTTCACCTTTATGGGTAAATTTAATGGCGTTGCCTAAAAGGTTGATGACTACCTGTCTGAGCCGTATCGGGTCTCCATTGACAAAGTTTGGAACATCCGGCCTCATGTGGCAGAGAAGTTCCAGGCCCTTTTCATGGGCATTGAGTGCTAAAATCTCGCAGGCTTTTTCAATGACCTCTCTCAGATTAAAATCGCTTTCTCTTAATTCAATCTGCCCGGCCTCAATCTTTGAAATATCCAGGATATCATTAATCAAATCCAAAAGACTCTGACCCGCATTTTGAAAAATTTGGACATATTTTTTTTGTTCCCTGTTTAAAGTACTTTCCTTGAGCAGGTCTGCCATGCCCATAATGGCGTTCATAGGGGTCCGGATCTCATGGCTCATGGAAGCTAAAAACTGGCTTTTGGCTAAACTCGCCCCCTGGGCAAATTCCCGTTCCGACCGTAGTACCCGAATACGATCTGCCAGGGCAAGCGACAATAGGACTCCTTCCAGGGCAAAACTAATATCTAAAAAAGCAATCATGGATGACGAATAGGAGATAAGGTTCTCAATGAAAAGGGTATAGTACACTACCGAGAAACTGGGAAAAATTGTACTTATTAAATAAAATTTTGCTGGGGAGAATCCTTTTTTCCATACAACAAATCCCATACCGCAAAAGAAAATCGTTGAAAAAAAGATCATGAGATCCAGCATTGGAGCCCATATTACCAAGTTTGCCCACGTGTACATCACTGCCAGAAAAATATTAAAAAAAACAAATATGATAACGATTTTATCAATTCTTGGTAAAAAAGTCTTAACCTGGAGAAAAGATCTGACAAAAAGGGTATACCAGAAAAGGCAAGTTACGCCGAACAACAAACTGATCCGGTTATACTTGGTGATGTCCTCAATATCCAAAAGGCCGAAAATAGTCGGATTGTTCAAGCTATAATGAAAGACACAGGTGAAAAGAATATAAAAAATAAAATATAATGCACTTGTATCCCTGAGTACAAAAAACAGGCATAAATGGTAAATGGCCAGGGCCAGCAGGGCTCCGTAAATGAGGTTGAAAAAACTGATATCCCTTGTCCAGTTATTCATATTCTGAATTTCATTGACAATTTTTAAAGACAGAATCACTTGTTTTTGGGATTGGATTTTTATGTAAAGGGTTGTGGGGCGGTCCAGATTCCCCGGGAGCATGAAAAAAGGTTTCAATCCGGAATTGCGGCCCATAAAATTTGGAATAATAGGCGCCGCAGTTGTTTGTATAATCCATTTTTTTTTACCAGATGGTCCTATCTCCGGTATATAGAGAGTAAAATGGCCGGGAAGTAAAGCCCCTGGATTCAGAATCCAATTCTTAGGGTTTTGTTTGTCCTCAGGGGCAACCTGTATGTTAAACTTCAGCCAGACTGCCTGAGATACGCCTTCCAGGTTTAGTGTCCGGGTTCCTAAAAATTCAAAATCCAGTTCGGGCTGGGAATCAGCCACATCCTCAATGGTCAATGACCCTTTCGGATCCTTTAGAACACCGACATAGGGTCCCAGGAAATAAGATTTTTCGGCCCGGTCAAGGACAAGAGTTTTGTCCGAGGAAAAAGATTGGGTGGGTACTACAAGGGAAGCACAAAATAAAATGAAAACAAGCAGGCATATGATATTTTTTTTAAGGAGAATCTTCATGGGGGAGTCCTTATTTTTTTAATAGCCGCTTGATTCTTGCCAGCAGCCTTGCCTTTTGTATTGGTTTGCTGATCCAGTCGTCAGCACCCATGGTAAAAGCATCTATTTCAGTTTCTTCTGCCTGGGTTGCAGTTAACATAATCACGGGAATTTTCGAAACCCTGGAATTGGCTTTTAATTTTTTTATAAAATCAATTCCATTAATCCCAGGCATTTCATAGTCCACCAGAATCAGGTCGGGCGGATGTTCAAAAACCTGGTTCAGCCCATCTTTCCCATTTGATACTTCAACCACCTCGTAAAATTCGTTTGTCAATATTTTTTTAACAATTCTCAAAATGGCTTCGTCATCATCAATCACCATGATACAATCTTTTAGACTCAATCTTTGACTTTTATCTAAAGGCAGGATCAAATCCGAAACCGGTTCACTGACTTTTCCGGGCCGTTGTGGTAATGACGAAGGCTTTTTACCTTCTTTGTTTTCTCCGGGCGGGGCGACCCTGATCACTTCATCAAGAGTGGTTAGTCCAGCAACTGCCTTTTGAAATCCATCTTCAGTAATTGACTTCATGCCTGACATCCGGGCAGCGTAAAGTATATCGAAATCCTGGGCTTTGGCCATGATCATTTTTTTAATATTTTTGTCAATCACAAGCATTTCATAAATCCCAATTCGTCCTGAATACCCTGAACCCCTGCAGCCTGAACAACCTTGGCCACGTTTGAAAATATCTGGATTTTTCCTGGGAAACCCGGACAGTATTTTTTCGGGTACCCGGTCTTTCCGGCTGCAAGTTGTATGGATTTTCCTGACCAGTTTCTGGGCAATCACGCACAGCAGAGATGAAGTAATCCAGAAAGGTTCAATCCCCATATTTACAAGCCGGGTCACAGCAGAGATAGCATTGTTTGTGTGCAGAGTACTGAGAACCAGGTGTCCTGTCTGGGCAGCCTGGAGTGCAATGGCTGCTGTTTCCTCATCTCTGATTTCGCCAATCATGACAACGTCCGGGTCCTGGCGTAAAAGAGATCTTAACCCTTTGGCAAATGTCATGCCAGCGGCTGTGTTGACATGAACCTGATTTATCCCAGGCAGTGAGTATTCTATAGGATCTTCAATTGTTACTATATTGATTTCCGGGGAGAAAATATATCCCAATGCTGAATACAAGGTGGTGGTCTTGCCGCTGCCTGTGGGACCTGTTATCAGGACAAGGCCTTTGGGTTGCTTGAGTAGAGCCTTGAAACGGTCGAGCTCTGGTTTTCCCATGCCCAGATTTTCCAAAGGTAATGTCAGACGAGCTTCCAGAATCCTGATAACGATTTTTTCACCATAATAGGTGGGCAAAGAAGAGATACGCAAGTCAAAGGGCCGTTCCATAACCTTTATCCTTGCACGGCCGTCCTGGGGGATCCTGCGCTGGGTTATATCCAGGTTGGTCATGATTTTTATTCTGGATACCACAGAGGGATGGATTGTTTTTGTAAAAGACATAACGTCCCGCATGATCCCATCCACCCGAAATCTTATAACAACCTCATCTTCCTGGGGTTCAATGTGGATATCGCTGGCCTGCTCCTTGATGGCATTGGCAATAATTCCATTGGTGAGCTGCCGTACAACACCGCCCTTAGCTGCTCTTTCAAGATTAGTAAAACTGATATCATCCTGGTCGTCAATAGTATCCATGACCTGGATTTCATCTGCAGTGGTGTCCTCCCCTGAGAGGTCATATTCCTGGGTTTCAAGGGGTGGAGAGTGATACCGCATAAGGAAATCAAGGATGATCTTGCTTTTTTCAATGGCGGGTTTTGTTCGGCATTCCGTGATAAAAGCCATATCCTTAAGGGTCTCATAGTCAGTTGGATCGGCCATTGCCACCCATAGGGATTTGTCCTTGAATCCAAGGGGAACTACATGATTCTTGTAACAGAAATCAGCTGGAATAAGATCCAGGATTTTTGGGTTGATTTTTTTTGATGCAAGCCCTGCTTGTGGGATTCCCAGCTGGCGTGACAATACCTGGAAGATATCATCCTCTGTGATCAGGTCCATTAGGATGAGGGTAGCGCCCAATCGGTTTTTTTTCTTTTTTGCTTCAACCAGTGCTTGATCAAGTTGTTCAGGGGTAAGAAAATTTTCCTGAACTAGAATTTCCCCTATTTTTTTGCGTTTCATAAAAAAGACCCAATGTACAGGAACGTGGGTTAATCGGAAATAATTTCTACTCTATCCATATAATCTGCCAGCAATGCTAATGTCCGTTTCATAGCAGGGGTATCATTGTTTTTTGCATCTAATTCAAGTGTTTTCCCAATTTCCCCGGCCTGATCAAAACCAAAACTTTTAGCACTGCCTTTCATACGGTGACCTATGGTCTGTACGGACTGTATATCTTGGGTATCGACAGCTTCCCGGGCAGCATGGAGATATTCCACGAGTTTTCCCTTGTACCAGACTGCCTCATCTGCAAGGTCTGGATCAGGTGTGATCTGAATTGTTCTATTTGTCATCTGAATTTCCTCCTTATATCGAAGAAACCTTCAAATTCTTGTATCAATTCAAATTTAAAAAATCAATTAAAACCTTTAGGTGCTTTATTGCTTAAGCAGATAGTATATTTGTGCACCATCCCTGGCAAGGCGACAAAGAGTGACGAGTGAGGCGTATAAGTCATACTCCGCAGGGAGGAACGACCGCAGTCAACGCAGCATGTGGTACCTTGATGGTGGATCAGGGTTTTATATTTTGGTTGACAAAAAGCAGGTTCCATTATAATGCCCATACAAGGGCGAAAGCCTTTCTAATTTTTACTATTTATTTTTTTTAGCTGACCAATGCTGCCATATTTAGGAGTGGATCTTTTGAGAAAAAACTACTGAATATTCCGGGATCATTTAAAACATATAAAAGGTAAATTCGATGAAAAAAATTCAGGGATTTACAATTACCGGGGAATTGTACCGTTCACAAAGAACGATTGTCTTTCGGGCTGTCAATGATGACGACAACACACAGGTAATTTTAAAAACATTGTTGAACAAACATCCGTCCCCTGTGGAAATAGCAGGTCTTCAGCATGAATACCTTTTGACAAAACAGGTCAAAGGCGCCGGTATCGTCCAGACTTATGGCCTTCAAAAATACGGGAACAGCCGGGTAATGGTGCTGGAAGATATTGGGGGAAAATCACTGAAAATTCTTCAGCATAAGCCTAGTACTTCCAGTCTCGTACCACCTACCTTGTCACCCATTTCCTTGAATATCTTTTTTGACCTGGCACTGGGGCTGGCTAAAAGTGTCGGTGAAATTCATCGTCACCATGTAATACATAAAGATATCTGCCCCCCAAATATTGTATGGAACCGTCACACAGGGCAGATCAGAATCATTGATTTTGGTATTTCAACCAAGCTTTCCCATGAACAGCAGGATTTGAAGTCCACGGCCATGTTGGAGGGATCTTTTCCTTATATGTCGCCGGAACAGACCGGCCGGATGAATCGAGAAGTTGATTACCGCACAGATTTTTATTCACTTGGGATTACCTTTTATGAACTATTAACCGGTTCATTGCCGTTTCAGGCTGAAGAT
Source organism: Desulfobacula sp. (assembly GCA_018702715.1). GTDB lineage: Bacteria > Desulfobacterota > Desulfobacteria > Desulfobacterales > Desulfobacteraceae > Desulfobacula. The sequence continues at coordinate 6,712 of JABIYQ010000246.1, forward strand.
ATCATGGGATGGGTACATTGTCACATAGCTAAAAAACCGGCAGATCCCTGCTTTATGAATCCAGATATACCAAAACCCCTGGTACAGATTCTGGAAAGGCTTATGGCAAAAAATGCAGAGGATCGTTACCAGAGTTCAAAAGGACTTGGCCGGGACCTTGAAGAAGTCCAAAGCCTTTGGCAGAAAAAAAAGGCTATGGATAAATTTATTCCCGGCCGGTTTGATATATCTGAGAAATTTCAGATTTCCCAGAAATTATATGGCAGGGAAAATGAAGTCGCTTCATTGATGGAGGTTTTTGAGGATTCTGCATCTGGTAACACCCGATTTGTACTGGTGGCTGGATATTCCGGTGTTGGAAAAACCTCCCTGGTGAATGAAGTCCATAAATCCATCGTGGAAAAGAAAGGGTATTTCATTAAAGGAAAATTTGATCAATTCCAGCGCAACATACCCTATAGTGCATTGTCCCAGGCCTTCAGGGATTTGACAAGACAATTGTTTGGAGAGCCAAAGGAGCATCTGGATCTTTGGAAAAAAAAGTTGAAAAAAGTTCTTGGGATCAATGGTGGCATTATCTGCGATCTTGTGCCGGAGCTGGAACAAATTATCGATAAACAGCCCAAGATTGAACCCCTCAACCCAACGGAGGCCCAGAACCGTTTTCAGATAACCTGCCATCATTTCATCAGTGTATTTGCCAAAAAAAGTCATCCCCTGGTGATCTTTCTTGATGACCTGCAATGGAGCGATATCCCCACCCTAAAGGCGGTTGCCGGATTGTTGAGAAGCACTGAAAAATTATCATTACTCATTATCGGTGCTTATCGGGACAATGAAGTTCATAAAGGTCATCCCCTGATGATTGCCCTGGATGAAATCCAAAACGAGAATGCCCAATCCAACAGGCTTTTGCATCAATTATTTTTAAAACCCCTTGAAACACCCGTTGTCAACCATCTCCTATCCGATACCCTTCACTGCGAAACGGAGCAATGCAGTTCCCTGTCTGATTTGATGTATCTAAAGACCAACGGGAATCCATTTTTTCTCAATGAATTATTAAAAAAACTCTATCAGGAAAAATCATTGAGGTTTGTTCATGAGAGGGAAAAGTGGGACTGGGATCTTGAAAAAATCCGCAATATGGCTATCAGTGAGAATGTGGTGGATCTAATGATAAAACGCCTTGAAATTTTATCGCAGGAGACCTACAAATCTCTTCAGATTGCATCCTGCATTGGCAATTATTTTGATCTTAAAACCCTTTGCTTGATTGAAGAAAAGCCTTCCTATAATGTTGCCCAAAGTTTGTGGCAGGCGGTTCAAAACCAGCTCGTTATTCCTCTGGATGATCAATATCGCCTGGTTCAGGCCAGTGCAATTGATATTGATGAAGTCGGTAATGATAGGGATGGATCACTGTCTGTTGTTAAAGATTCCACATGGTTGTTTGAAAAAGGTATTGATGACGTTGACGTTGGCTTCAGGTTTCAACATGACAGGGTGCAGCAGGCTGCCTATAACCTGATATCCAATGATAAAAAAGCCCAATTCCACCTGAAGATAGGCCGGTTGCTCCTGGAAAATACTGCTGAACCGGATTTGGAAGAAAACCTGATTGACATTGTCCGGCATTTGAATGAAAGCCGTGACCTTATCGTGGATCGGCTGGAAAAAGACCGTCTGGTTAAATTAAACTTCATGGCAGGGAAAAAGGCAATGTCATCCATTGCTTATCGACCGGCCCTGGCATATTTTTCCATTGCAGTTGAATGCCTGCCTGCAAATTCCTGGGAAGAGAACTACAGTCAAACCTTTAAGATTTTTAAGTCTTTTTCCGAATGTTCCTATCTTTGCGGTGAGTTCAATTCCGGGGAAAACTACAGCAATGCTTTACTCAACCATGCCCGAACTTCTTTTGAAAAAGCAGATATACATCGCATGCGCTTAATTTACTATACTATTATTGGAAACCCTGACGCTGCCATTGTACAGGGCAGGAAGGGGTTACGTCTTCTGGGTATGAGGATTCCGGCAAAAGTAACTCAAATGACGGTGTTAAAGGAAGCAATGGTTGCCAAATGGTACCTTGGAAAACGCAATATTTCCGATCTTATCCATTTGCCGGTGATAAATGATCCTGAAAAGAAAATGATTCTGGACATCTTGATGGAACTTGGACCGGCCGCCTATACGGCAGGCAATAACAATCTTCTGTCATTGTCCGCGATCAAACTGGCCCATTATTCCATACGTCATGGTAATGCACCGGCTTCTGCGTTTGGGTATCCATTTTACGGCTTTATCCTGGGGTTTGTATTCAATGATTTTAAATCTGGGTTTGAACTGGGGAAGCTGGGCCTGGAACTGAGTAGAAAATTTGACAGCAAAAATATTTATTGCAAGGCATTGGTGGTGAATGCGATTTTTATATACCATTTTAATCGTCACTGGAGAACATTGATACCAGAGCTTCAAAAAGCAATTGAAGCCGGGATTCAGACCGGCGATTACCGGTATATGTCATATGCTGCAATAGTGCTGCCGATCTGGGGTATACAGTCTGATATTAAAGAGGCAGTCAGACAGGTGGAAAAGACCCTATCCATAATGTCCGAGACAAATTATCATAGTTTTGCAACCCTTGCCGAAATTATCCAACAATTTTTACTGAATCTCCAGGGTCATACCACCCATTATAACACTTTTGACAGTCATGGGTTTGAAGAAAAAAAATTCCTGGAAAAAATAAAAGATTTTCCATTAAGTCATACATTTTTTTATATTTACAAACTCTGGCTCTGTTTTTTATATGAAGATGCGGTTGGCGCCCAAAAATATCTGGGCCTTGCTGATAAATGGATTTCAGCACTTGTATCGGCAAACCAGAATGCAGATTTTTGTCTGTTTGCTTTTTTGACAACAGCCCGCCTGATGCCAAAAATGGGATTGAAGAATAGAATTTTTGCATGGTTCCGGTTGAGAAAAGAGCTTCGGCAGATGCGGATATGGGCTGATCACTGCCCTGACAATTTTCAACATCGACGGTATATGATGGAAGCTGAGATGGCAAGGTTGTCAAACAAACATGGCCTAGCGCAAAAACGATATAGCCAGGCTGTTAATACTGCCAGAGAAAGCGGGTTTCTCAGTGATGAAGCACTGACCAATGAACTTGCGGGCCAATATTATCTGATGAATGGCAATGAACAGGTTGCCGGTTTTTACATGAGATCTGCCCATACCATTTATACCCGATGGGGAGCATCTGCCAAGGTAGAACAAATGGAAAAACACCATGGTTATCTCATGGCAGATAAAAAAGCTGTGGAAGAAGGGGATACGGATCAGGTGGTATCTGATTTGAGTTCACAATCATATATATCTTCGGATGTATTGGATTTGAATTCAGTCATAAAAGCCTCCCAGGTGATTTCAGGCGAGATCATCATGGAAAAACTGCTTAAAAATCTAATGCTGATTCTTATTGAGAATGCCGGTGCCCAGAAAGGGGCCTTGATTTTGAGTGAATCAGATAAGCTGGTGGTTCATGCCAGGATAATAGCGGGTGAGGATAAAATAGTAGAATTAAAGCCTCAGCCCCTTAAAGACAGTAAAGATCTGGCCATATCCATTGTCCAGTTTGTAAGCCGCAGCCGGGAAAGTGTGGTGTTGAATTCCGCGGCAAGGGAAGGACAATTTGTTCAGGATGACTATATCCGGGCAAACAGACCCTGGTCTGTCCTGTGTCTCCCCGTGATTTACCTTGGCGGAATAACTGGAGCTCTGTATATGGAAAATAACAGGGCCAGGGGGGCATTCACACCAGACCGTGTCAGGGTTTTGCAATACCTGGCTTCCCAGGCTGCGATTTCCCTGGAAAATGCAAGGCTGTATAATCAGCTTCAGGAATCAAACCAGAAATATCACAGCATCTATGCCAATGCAGTAGAGGGGATTTTCCAGTCTTCCCCGGAAGGGACCTTTATCAGTGCAAACCCCACAATGGCAGATATTCTAGGCTATGAATCTTCTGAAGATTTAATCAATAATATAAAGGATATTGGAAAAGAGCTTTACGTAGACCCTGAAGATCGAAAATTATTTCGCAGCACAATTGAAAAACAAGAAAAAATCATAGAATTTGAAACACGTTTTTATCGAAAAGACGGCAGCATTATATGGATATCCAACAATGCCCGGATTGTTCGGGATTTAAAAAACAGGGTGTTGTATTATGAAGGTTCATTTTTGGATATTACAAAAAGAAAGCAGGCCCAGCAGTCATTTGAAGAGACCATGGAGCGGTATCAGCTTCTCATGGAAGCATCTCCTGATCCCATTACAGTTTATGATCCAAAGGGGATGGTTACCTACGTAAATCCTGCATTTATAAATACATTTGGTTGGTCTTTTTCTGAGCTGCTGGGCAAACAGCTTGATTTTGTACCAGTGCATGAGAAAGATAAAACAGACAGGGCTGTGGCACAGACCCTTGCCGGAGAAAAGGTGTTGATTGAAAGCCAGAGATTGACAAAACAGGGAATACTTTTGGATATCCTACTCAGTGCGGCCCGGTTTAATGATCCGGAAGGGAATCTTGCCGGGATCATTGTTGCCTCCCGGGATATTACGGCAAGGAATCGTTCGGTAAAACTGGCACAGGATAAACATGCAGCAGAGGCAGCCAATGAAGCCAAAACACAGTTTCTGGCAAGTATGAGCCATGAGATCAGGACCCCGATGAACGCAATTCTTGGAATGGCGGACTTGCTCTGGGAGACACCATTGGATCGGGAACAAAAAAAATATGTGAAGGTGTTCAAAAGAGCCGGGGAGAATTTACTGGGTATCATCAATGATATTTTGGATATCTCAAAAATAGAGGCCGGGCAGGTAGAGATGGAGATGGTTCCCTTTAACCTTAAGATCCTGGTTAAAGGCATTTGTGAGATGATGACAATTAACGCCAGTGAAAAAAATCTGGAGCTTGATTACCGATTGCACCCGGATGTACCAATTGCCCTTTTGGGTGATCCGTCCAGATTGCGCCAGATTCTGGTAAATCTTATGGGAAATGCCATAAAGTTTACCCATTCAGGCCAGGTAACCCTGGAAGTAAAAATAAACGGAGACCCGGCAGAAAAAAAACCCCCAGACACAGAGGATTTGCAATTTGTTGTAAAGGATACGGGTATCGGCATCCCAAAAAAAAAGCAGGCCTATTTATTTGAACGATTTACCCAGGTGGATTCTTCCACTACCCGGGAATACGGTGGTACAGGCCTTGGTTTGAATATCTGCAAACATCTGGTGGAGATGATGGGCGGACAGATCAAGGTGGAGAGCATTGACGGTAAAGGTTGCAAATTTATATTTAATGCATTGTTTGGAACAGATCCCCGGGCAATAATTGAAATTGACGAATCCACACCACCGCAGAATCTAAAACCTAAAGTAAAATCCGATATCACCCTTGAGCCTCTGTTTTTAAGTATCCTAGTAGTGGATGACGGCCAGGAAAATCGTATAGTGGTCAGGGCTTATTTGAAAAAAACCGGGTATGATCTGACCATGGCTGAAAATGGCCAGATAGGATTTGAAAAGTACAAAGCCGGCTCCTTTGATCTGGTATTGATGGATATGCGCATGCCGATAATGGACGGATACACAACCACAAGAATGATACGGGAATGGGAAATCAGCAAGGAAAAGAAGCCTGTACCAATTATTGCGCTTACGGCCCATGCCTTGAAAGAGGATAAACAAAAATGCCTGGCCGCAGGGTGCAGTGATTACCTTTCCAAACCGGTAAAAAAGAAAGATCTCTTAAATATGATAAATCTATATAAGGCCCCAAAGGAAGGTTAATCCAGCAACACAAAAAAAATATGGAGAATAGATAAAAATCAGAACAAAAAATAATTCAAAGATAAGTACCCAATGGTTGTTCTTTGAAACTATGAATTCTGATGGAAAATTCATGAAGACCTTACTTTACCTTAGAATAAACCCTTGATTTAAAGGGTCATCCGGATCAATTAAAAATTCATGTACCCCTGTAATGTATGCACTGCCCGTAACTTTTGGGATAATGGCCCTGTAATTTCCCACCTGTGTCAGTTCGGCAATTTCACCAATAAAACTTGTGTTGATAAGACTGTTAATAACAATATCATCTCCAGGTTGTATTTTATTTCGTTTATTGAGAATGGCAAGTCTTGCACTTACACCGGTCCCAGTCGGGCTTCTGTCAACTTCTCCTTCAGCAAATATGCAGCAGTGCCTTGAATGGATATTTTCAAGTTCAGGATCATCAACAAAGATCGTTCCATATAAAAACCCCAGATCCTTTTCAACCAGATCCTTTTCAAGGGGATGGATGATTTTTTTTGAGGCCATGATAGCATTTTTAATCCTCCTGCCCTTTTGAACAAGTTCGGGAAAATATTCAGGGGTGCAGCAAAGACCAAGATCACGGGCATTGACAAAGGCATAAAAGGCACCGCCAAACCCAAGATCATAGGTAACCTTCCCTATTTCCGGGACGTCAACAACAGCATCCAGTTCCAAAGCAAAAGAGGGCACGTTTGTAAAGCTTACAGACGTAACACGGTCTTCAATCATATTTGGAATGGCAGTTACCAAACCTGCCGGAGTATCAATCCTGATCTTTTGGCCCGGGGTTTTGATTTTAACAAATCCCGTTTCAACTGCAATGGTTGTGATGGCAATAATGCCATGCCCGCACATGGTGGAAAATCCTTCATTATGGATAAAAAGAATTCCGAAATCAGCATCTTTTGTCACTGGTTTTGTGACAATACACCCATACATGTCAGCATGGCCCCGGGGTTCATACATGAGAATTTTTCTGATACCATCCAGATATTTTTTTGCATATCTTCTTTTTTCAAGAATTGTTTTCCCGAGGGGTTCCGGCACCCCGGAAGTGATTACGCGGAAGGGTTCTCCGGCAGTATGGGAGTCAATTGTTTTTATTTTTTTATATCTGTTATTGGGTATAAATGTTTTCATTTTATTTATTCACTTTCTTTTTGACGGCAAGGCAGACCCATTCATCCGTGTATTCTTCATGGATAACAAAAAGGTTATTGTCTTTAAGTGCCGACAAAACATCGTTTTGTCGCTCCCGGATAATACCGGAGAGGATTAATACAGTTTCTTTTGTCATCCGAATTGATATTTCCGGCAAAAGGGTCACAATGACCTGGGCAATAATATTTACAGCAATAAATTCAAAGGGTGCAGGATCTATTTTATCCAATGTTGTACACAATAGATTAACCATTTCAGGATCAATGTCATTTATATCCAGATTTTTTTTTGCCACATCGATGGCCACGGGGTCAGTATCAATTCCTAAAAGTCGCTTCGCACCCAGTCCGGCAGCAGCAACCATCAAAATTCCCGACCCAGTTCCAACATCCAGAATGCTTGAACCGGGTTGAAGAAATTTTTCAATCAATTTGATACACATGGCAGTTGTGGGATGTGTGCCCGTGCCAAATGCCATGCCCGGATCAAGAAGGATAACAATTTCTCCCTCTCTTGCCACATGGTCTTTCCAGACAGGCTTTATGGTTATCGAGTCAGTAATCGGGGTGACTTCAAAATATGCTTTCCAGGCATGTGCCCAGTCCTCTTCATCAACAATTTCAGTCTTGATATCAATCTTTATATTCAAATGGGACAGGTTTGATGTTTTTACTCTTATTTGTTCAAGTAAGATGTCAGACGAATCAGACGAATCAATAAGGGGGAGAAAGCCCTCAATGGAATAAATTTCAGGCTTTGGTAATGTGTTTGTACCAAAGCCTTCATCCGGTTCATCCAAAGGGATATTACACACCACTCCTTTAAGGTTAAATGAAAAGAAAATATCAATAATCAACTCTTCTGCTAAAATTAGATTTTCTGCATCAAATTGGACAATAACTTTTTTGAATTTCATGGATAAGAACTCTTTCTTGTGTTTTTAAAAAATAAAGATTATTTGTAACTATTCAGCTCTTATGTTTGAAACCGCCCTATGCAATGGATATTTTTGGTGGATATTTGTTTCGATGCTAAACGCTTAACCTCCTGCAAATATCCATCAGACAGGGCTTTGAGATAAGGTCTTTTAACGGGCTAAATAATTATGATTATTTTTCATAATTGTGCAATTGTCAAATTTAATTTTACAAGATGGGAATTTGATGGGGATAAAGACGATAGAAACACTCGGTTGTCTATTTTTAAATCCAGTTATAAATCCAGTTTTAAATCTGGGCTTTTCCGCCCTGAAAAAAGAAACAGAATAAATAATGATCAATCCGTATAATAATCTGTATATCTATTATTTAGATGGTATCCCAAATATCGACACAGAGGTTCAAGATAATGGTGCTTTCCTTGGAATATGGGAGGATGAAGCGGTTTCTTTTCTTTTTTTTTCCTGTTTTTGTGATGATATAGTAAAAGAAATCCTTAAAAAAAATAAAGGGATCATTCTGGTTGAAAAATATGAAATGACAGGAGAACAATGGCATGGTGACAAGATCGAACCCTATTATGTAAATAATCTTTGCATTTGTCCGCCATGGAAGATACCTGTTGAAAATAATAAAACCATCAAAAAAATTGTTCTGGACCCAGGAGTGGTGTTTGGGACGGGCAGACACCAGACAACAGAAGACTGCCTTTATCTCATCCATCGATTGTGTACGAAAAACAAGATTGAATCTGTTCTGGATATTGGTACGGGTACAGGCTTGTTATCCCTTGGGGCAGCAGCTCTTGATTGTAAACAGGTAATGGCCTGTGATTTCAACCTTCTGGCGGTTAAAACCACCTTGAACAATATCCGTCTCAATAAATTTGAAGACAGGATAATGGCTTTCCAGGCAAGGGGTGAACAGATAATGGGAATTGGCTGTGACCTTTTAGTTGCTAATATCCATTATGATGTCATGCAACACATGATTGAAAGTCCGTTTCTCCTTGAAAAAAAATACTTTATCCTGTCCGGACTTCTCAATTCAGAAGCTAAAAAAGTTTTGGCATCATTGTCACAAAAAAATGTTCATATCATTGAAAGACGATGCCCTGATGGGATTTGGAATACCATCCTCGGCAAACCCTTAACCTGATGCACCCTGTTTTTTGGGATGGGTCCCCAATCCACCATCAAAAAAAAATAAAAAACCTCGTTGCGCTTGATGGCTCAAGCAGATAGTATATTTGTGCAACCAAAAATCTATCATCAACGAGGTGAAA
>JABIYQ010000402.1 GCA_018702715.1 Desulfobacula sp.
AATTGCATTTCGCTTTCAAAGCTGTTAAAAGTATCTGATCAGAAACTTTTACATGAGAGGCAAACTGAAACCTTCAATAAAAATCAATAATCCTAAAGAATTAGGGCAACATCTCCTTGAAGAGCGTAAGCGTCTCAAACTAACTCAAAAAGAGATTTCGGAGTTTAGTGATGTCGGCAGAAAATTTATTATAGAGATTGAAAAAGGTAAAGTAACGGCTCAGCTTGGAAAAGTATTTGAATTGTTGAACAGCCTTGGTCTTGAACTCCATATCATTAAACGTGGAGATAGCTGATCTTGGAGACCTTGAATGTTTTTTTTGAACAAACCAGAGTTGGTTCCTTAAGTATTAATGACAGGAGACTGTTTTTATTTCAATATTCTAAGGAATGGTTGGCATCACCTAATGCTTTTCAAATATCTATTTCTTTGCCGATGCAGGAAGATGTTATCTCAAATGACAAAGTAAAATCATTTTTTTCCAACCTGTTGCCTGAATCTGCCGTTAGAATATTAATAGCGAAACAACTTGGGATTTCAGATAAAAATGATTTTATGCTTCTCAAACGTATTGGGGGAGAATGCGCCGGAGCAATAACAATTTTACCTGAAGCAGAAATACCTGAATCCCCGGATCAATACACATATCGTTTTTTATCAGACGAGCAATTAGCAGATTTGATAAAAGATATCCCCAGAAGACCTTTGCTTGCAGGTCAGGAAGGTATCCGAATATCGCTTGCAGGGGCACAGGAAAAGCTGGCACTTTTCTACAAAAATCCTTCATTTTATATCCCAGAAAATGGTGCGCCAAGTAACTTTATTTTAAAACCGAATATGGCGTATTTTCAGTTTTCCATTGAAAATGAATGCTTTTGTATGATGCTTGCCAATGCTGTTGGTTTGGCTGTCCCGCCTGTTAGGATTGCTCGAAAAAAGGATCAAAAGGTTCTGTTAATTAAAAGGTATGATAGAATATTGGATAATGATATTCTCAAGCGTCTTCACCAGGAGGATTTTTGTCAGGCCATGGGGCTTTCACATGAACTGAAATATCAGGCTGATGGTGGTCCTGGTCTCAAAGCATGCTTTGATCTGGTTCGATCATACTCTGCAAATCCGATTAAAGATTTTCAGCAGCTGATGCAATGGGTATTTTTTAATTACCTGATCGGGAATATGGATGGGCATGCAAAAAACTTGTCTTTTATATATCAGGCTAAACAAATTCGATTGGCACCTTTTTATGACATGTTGTGTACGGACATATATGATAACCTGTCACAAAAACTTGCGATGAAAATAGGTGGGGAGAACAGATCCGAATTGATAATGGAAAGACATTGGAAAAGATTTGCAGAGGAGATAAAAGTAAGTCATACGATTCTCAAGAAAAGATTATTGGATTTTTGTCTTAAAGTGACCAGTAAAATTGACAGCACATATGAGGACTTTATAAATAGATATCAACAGAACAGCCTGTTAGAGGACATCACCGCTGCGATAAAAAAAAGATCGGCTATAACGCTTAAACAATTCAATTCAACAAAAAAATAAACCGGGTGAAACCGGTTATTTTCAACGTTATCTCCTAGAATGACACTTGACACATTTATTTATTCTGAATACAATGTATGACAAACGATCACATTATAAGGAGAAAAATAATGAGTACAGCTGTTTCAGTAAGAATGCCTGATGAACTTGTTCGTGACCTTGATTCAGTCGCAAAAACCACGGAGAGGTCAAGATCTTTTCATATTCAAAAAGCATTAGAAATATATCTTGAAGAACAGGCTGACTTACAAATCGCTTTAGATAGGCTACATGACACTTCAGATCCCATTATTTCACTCGATGAAATGAGAGATAGTCTTAATGTTTAAAATTTCATTTAAGAAGTCTGTAGCAAAAGATTTAAAGAAGATCAGTAAGGATCAAGTTATAAAAATTTTAGATAAAATTGAAACTAATTTATCCACATCTCCAGAGCAATTTCCAGAATTGAAAGGAAAATTTGCTGGATTACGAAAATATCGGGTTGGTAACTATCGAATCATTTTTGCCATACTTAAAGGAAATACTGTCCTAATCACCAGAGTAAAACATCGTAAAGAATCTTACAAGTAGCTTGAGATAACCAATCATTGCAGCGGACCACAAGGGGCGGCTTTTTCAAAATCTGTAACAACTTTGGAACAGTGTTACTCTTAGCAGAATTTGGTGGAACCCTTGTTTCCTCCCTACGGTCGGTGGCCCCTGAACTCAACCGTTGGAATTGAAGAAAAGGTAAGGCCGATATGGCAAAGAGTAAAACGAAAAAAGATACTGCACTGGCCAAACTGATTGCAGCTGCACCTCCCAAGGCCCTTTCAGAGCTGATACTTAATCTGGCTAAAAACTATCCTGAGATACGTCGAGAGTGCTTTGATTATTTAAAGGAAAATACAGCTGTTTCCAAAATGCTTCAACGCCAGTCGGAAGGGGAAGCCATCATGTCCATATGGGCTGAGTTGCTGCCGGGTCTTGAGGATCTGGATGCGTATGGTGGCGGATCTTATGGGATGGAAGACCAGGTGTGGGAATTGCTGTATGAAATTACAAAACGTCTGACTTCAAAAAAGGTCGATGAAACGTATCGGCGTGAAATTCTCGACTCTGTTCTACCCTTTATTCAAAGTGGAAATTCAGGGGCAGGCGATGCACTGGATGAGCTTGCTTATGCTGCCTGCTATTCCGCTTCTGAATTGCGGTACCTTGCCGAAAGCCTGGAGACTATGCATGATGACTGGCAAACCCGCAATGCCCGCAATATTTATCGGCAGATCGGGGACCATGATAAATACCTTGAGCTTCGGTTAAAGTATATGGAAATTGGCTCTGATTACCATGATCTGGCTGGGTTTTACTGGGAAACAGGAGAGAAGGAAAAGTCGATTCAAATCGCCCAAAAAGGACTTAAGAAGGCAACAGGGCGGATGGATGAATTGCGAGCGTTTATGGCCGAACGGGCGCAGGAGTCGGGTGACCGGGCTACCTGGATCGAACTTCAGTTTGATCAGGCAACAGACAGTTTAACCCTTGATAAATACAAAAAATTCAAAAATGCGTGTAAGACAGAAGAATGGAAAGAGTATGAACCCAGACTCCTAAAAAAAATGAAAGATACGGGAAAAACGAGAAGAATATGCGAGAAAGGCTGAGGTGATGGCTAAAGTTCGCCATATGCTGGTTGACGTGATGAATGATGAAACCAGATGGAAAAAGCTGGCAGCCAAAGTCAAAAATGATAATCTCAGACGTCCGGCTTTTCAGCAGAAATTTGCCTATACTGTTCCGGGATGGGAGGCGATATAATAATTGAATTGTTCCAACTTCCTGGATATGAAACAGAGTGCAAAAAACTTGCTAAAACTCTGCACTGTGTTTAGGCAACCTGTTCAGTTGTTGCCAGGAGATGTCGATGAATATATTAAAAAATCACAAGTATAACTTGTTAAATCGTAATAATATTAAACTAATGACTTGAACTTAGTTTAACTATGGCTTATAATCACAAATATGACTGGTGAAAATAGAAATATATTAAACCGAATCCTTCGGAACTGGCCCAAAGGGACAGTGGGTACATTGGCATGGTTTCGCGATCATGGCGGATATCAGCAGCTATTAGATTATTACCAGAAAGCACCCTGGGTAACAAAAATAGGCAGTGGCGCATATATTCAATCTGGAGATTCTGTTGATTGGCGCGGGGGATTGTATGCTGTTCAGAATCAATTAAATCTTTGTGTGCATGCTGGTGGGAAAACTGCTTTGGAATTATCTGGATTCGGACATAATCTCCAATTGGGACAAACAGCAAAAATATATCTTTTTGCATCAGGAAAAATTCAATTGCCAACCTGGTTCATAAAACATCCATGGGAAGATGAATTGTGCTTTAAGAGGTTAAATGTTTTTCAATCTCGACCAGATTTTGGATTAATGCATTTTAATACGGGCAATTTTGAAATAAAAGGATCTGCACCCGAGCGTGCCATGTTTGAACTGTGTACTCTGGTGCCAAATTATCATTCGTTTGAAGAGGCTGGTCATTTTATGGAGAGTCTTTTATCCTTGCGATGTGAATACGTGCAAACTCTTCTTGAAAGCTGTAGTTCAATAAAAGCAAAACGATTATTCCTCTATTTTGCGGACACATATAATATGCCCTGGTTTCAGAAATTGGATATAAAAAATATTGACTTGGGAAAAGGGAAACGACAGATTGCAGCCAATGGGATTCTAAATAAAAAATATCAAATAACAGTCCCGGATGAAATAAAGAGTATCAGCTTAACGGATATTCCATGAAAATGAACAAATATTTTGAGCAGGCCAAATTAATGCTGTCCATTCTTCCAATAGTGGGGCAGGAAAAGAGTTTGCCCTAAAAGGCGGGACGGCTTTGAATTTTTTTTATTTGAATCTGCCGCGGTTATCTGTTGATATTGATTTAACATTTCTTCCCGTTAAACCAAGGGATGAAACTTTAAGGGATATTACAAATTCACTCAGCAGAATTTCAGATAAGGTTAAACGATTATTTCCCCTTTGTCAGATTCAAAAATTAAAAATAAAAGATACGGATTATACATACAAGCTGATTATCAAAAGCCAAGGCAACTTGGTTAAAATAGAGCCGAATCTAATATTGCGGGGAAGCTGTTATCCCCCGATTTCAAAATCATTATGCAAAAATGCCGTAGATGTTTTCAAGATGGAAATGGAAATTCCGGTACTCTCTTTTGCAGATCTTTATGGCGGGAAGATATGTGCTGCTTTGGATCGTCAGCATCCTCGAGATTTATTTGATATCAAGCTCCTTTCGGAGGCAGGAGGCCTGAATGAAGAAATCAGTCAAGCGTTTGTCGTATACCTTGCCAGTCACAATCGACCCATGTCAGAGTTGCTTTCTCCAAACTTCCAAGATTTTAAACAGGCGTATGAGGCTGAATTTAAAGGTATGTCATCAATAGAAGTTACCTATCGGGAGCTTGAGAAAATACGTAAAGAATTGCCACCTCTGATATTATCCAAACTTTCAAGGAATGAACGCAAATTTCTGTTGTCTGTTAAAATGGGAATACCTGATTTCAGTTTGCTTTCAATTTCAGGTCTTGAAAACCTACCAGCGATAAAGTGGAAGGTCGAAAATATATCAAGGATGGAATCCAAAAAGAGAATTGCAGCAACTGAAAAGCTGAAATCGATTTTAGATTTATCTCAACAATAGAATACTGCGGATTTCACCGCACCGCAGATTCTGGTGTTATAAGGGCGGAGCAAAACAAAGATTCTGCTTTAGTCAAAGGTGAATTAACCACCCCACTACCCTGGGCCATTGAACAAACCACTGCACATGGACAAGCCAGTGATTTAAACAATTATCTTAAGACATGATTTAAAAACGCTTGTTTTATAAATCAAAAAGGAATATATTATGAGCCATAAATTAATTACTTATAAATCACGGCTTTGATCATGAATGCAACAAAATGGAACTGGCAGCAAGACGACTGGCCCAATTTCAGCTATGACAATAAAAAATTAGCTTCACTTGAACAAGAGTATATTCAAGAGGCTGGTATTTCTTTTGGAATTATGAAATCACTTCCAGAGGCAGAGCAAAAGCAATTGGCTGTTGAGATAATTAGTGACGAGGCCCTGAATACATCTGAAATCGAAGGGGAAATTTTTAACCGGGATAGTTTGCAATCATCCATCATGCGTGAATTTGGTCTTGCCGAAATTGTCAGAGAAGCCAGGAGCACACCAGGAGAGCGCGGCATAGCAAAAATGATGAAAGAATTGTATGCCGAATATCAACACTCCTTGAGCCATGAAATGCTTTTTAGCTGGCATGATAACTTGATGCTCGGAAACCCAAAGATTAAAGCAGGTAAATACAGAACCTATAAAGAAGATATGCAAGTTGTTTCTGGACGGATTGATAAACCAAAAATCCATTTTGTAGCCCCTCCTTCGCCCAGAGTACCTCAGGAAATGAAGCAGTTTATAGATTGGTTCAACCGGACAGCACCAGAGCGTAAAACACCTTTACCAACGCTGACCAGGGCCGGGATCGCGCATTTCCGTTTTGTGACAATCCATCCTTTTGAGGATGGAAACGGACGTATAGGCCGGGCCTTAGTAACAAAGGTTTTGTCCCAATCTAATAAGAACCCGGTTTTAACGGCTGTATCTTGTACGATTAACCAAGATAAAACGCAATATTACAAATCTTTAAATACTCAGAATAAAAACAATGAAATAACTCCATATCTAACTTATTTTTCAGAAACGGTTCTTGAATCACAACGGACAACTGTTGAAAAGCTGAACTTCTTAATTGCAAAAACAAAGTTTTTCGATGCTCATAAAGGGAATATAAACGATCGGCAAAAGAAAGCGGTTTTAAGGATTTTCCGAGAAGGTCCCAAAGGATTTGCCGGAGGGCTGAGCGCAAAAAACTACATAGTGATTACAAAAGCACCTAAAGCGACAGCAACAAGAGATTTAACAGATCTGGCCAAAAAGGGAATCCTGATCAAAACCGGAAAACTCAAAAGTACTCGATATGAGTTAGATTTGGCTCCCTTTAATTATATTTTTAATATTGGGAACTATAAAGATACCTCGAACATCAACATCTCATAAAACCGCTTAGGAGATAGAGATTCATTTGCCTTTTTTTAATGGCTTTAGATGATTGGGTATTTAATCCTAACAAGTGAAATGCTGCCGGATAAACCGCAGATTTCTATGGATATGTGTAAAAACTTGACAATACGTACGGAATGGCGTACCTTATATACAAACAAAATATAAAGGTGCGACATGGCAACATTATCTGCAACAGAAGCAAGAAAAAATTTATACCGACTAATTGATGAAACTTCATCTACTCATGAACCCATTACAATTACGGGTAAGCGTGGGAATGCTGTCCTTCTTTCAGAAAGTGACTGGAGAGCAATCCAAGAAACAATGTTCCTCGTAAATATACCTGGAATGAGAGAGTCTATAATTGAAGGGTTTAAA
>JABIYQ010000473.1 GCA_018702715.1 Desulfobacula sp.
CGCTTATCCTTCTTGCCTGAAGATCGTCTACATCTGCGATCTTTGCCTGGATCATCTTCATGTCAGTGTAGTCTTTAATAGCTCTGAGTCTTCGTTCTCCTGCAATCAGCTGAAACCGGTCTTTTTTTTGCGGGCGAACAATAATGGGTTCGATCAATCCATCCTTTACAATACTTACCTTTAGGTTAATTCTTCCAAAGGCAAACAATTCAAATGGTATCATTAGGATACGGTCAATAAAGGCGAGGATAGTTTGAAATTTTCCATAGGGAGGACTATCCCTGTGAACTGAACCGCTACGCGGAAGTGGCCTTACTATATTTAAAAGTAACACAAATTTTTAAAGGCTTTTAGAACACAGATTTGCGAAAGTTTTTGAATATTATTGCCGGAGAACGGGGGGCGGAAACCCGCAAGATTTCCGCCAGTCATGTCATTTGCAAAAAGCGCAAATGAAACGCCTGTCATAAATCTTGCAATGGGCTCCGCCCCCCTTATCTCCTACTGCTCCAAAAATACTCAAGTTCAATTTTCCATTTTATCCAAATAGGGTTACAATATCTCCTGTCTATCCGTGCGGATAGGCTTTATTAATCTTTATCAAGGAGGTATTACAATGGGACATGATCTTAGAACCCAATTTGTCAATCACATGATTCTTCATCGGCTTTCACCCTACACCATAAAAAATTATTTAGCTGCGGTTAAGAGGCTTGCAAAATTTCATAACAAATCTCCGGATTTGCTTAACAACGAACAGATTCAGGAATATCTGCTCCATCTTTTTCAAGAATGCAAACTATCCTGGGGAAGTTGCAATGTTCATTTATCTGGGCTTTCTTGTTTTTATAAAAATATTCTGCAATGGGATGAGACTAACTTTCAATTACCCCCAAGACCCAGAATCAAAAAGCTTCCAACTATTCTGAGTGTTGAAGAAGTGAAAAGATTATTTGAATCTGCGGCCAACCTTAAACACAGAACTTTGCTTAAAACAGTATACAGTGCAGGCCTTAGGATCAGTGAGGTTGTAAGACTTGAACCCAGACATATTGAAAGTGACCCTTCCAGAATGATGATAAGGGTAGAACAAGGCAAAGGCAAAAAAGATCGCTATACAATTTTATCCAGGCATTTGCTCGATGAACTCAGAGTATATTGGCAAAAATATAAACCCGGCAGATGGATTTTTCCGGGTTATGATAAAGAAACACACATTGGCTATTCAGGGGCCAGCAACGCTTATAACATCGCAAAAAAAAAGCCCGCATAAAAAGAGGCAAAGGGATACATACGCTCAGGCATAGCTTTGCAACTCACCTTCTTACCCATGGAACAGATCTTTTCACCATCAAACGACTCCTTGGTCACTCTTCCATAAAAACCACCCTCATTTACCTTCACCTGGTACAAGAAAGAATCACAGAACTTAAAAGCCCTCTTGACTGTCTGTACGAGAATCCGGAGGAACAAGAATGAAAAACAAATATGAGGTTGGAGATATCTTTCGTCGTTACGGCAAGGATTATCAAAAAGAAAATATTCTCTCTTTTAAAAAGCTTAAGGTTATGCACAATATTTCAGTTTGCCGAACAGCTCATTTAGGAGGGCATATCGAACAATGTGATCAATGCGATTTTGAACGGATTGCCTATAACTCCTGTAGAGACAGGCATTGTCCAAAATGCCAGACCATGGTCAAGGAGAAGTGGCTTAATGATCGAAAAGCCGACCTGTTACCCTGTAATTATTTTCACATGGTCTTTACCCTGCCGCACAAACTTAATCCGATCATATTGACCAACAAAAAAGTTATGCTGAACAACTTATTTGCTGCTGTAAACCAGACACTACAGGTATTTGCAAAAGATCCACAGTGGCGGCTTGAAGGTCAGGTTGGATTTATTTGTGTGCTTCATACCTGGTCACAAAAACTTACCGATCACTTTCATCTTCATTGTCTTGTCGCAGGGGGTGCGCTTTCTTTTGACAAAAAACGATGGATTCCTTCAAAAAGTTCTTTCCTGTTCAAAGCTCAGTCTTTGGCAAAAGAATTTAAAAAAAGATATCTGCGACTTTTTGAAAAAGCCTATTTAAACGATGAATTGATCTTCCAGGGGAAAACAACACCATACAAATTCAAAAAAGGGTTTACTTCACTGCTTGATTCTCTTTTTAAAGTAAAATGGATTGTCTATGCCAAACGTCCCTTTGCCGGTCCCGAGCAGGTGCTTGAATATCTTGGCCGATATACACATCGGATAGCCATATCAAACAATCGGATCAAATCCATTGATAACAATAAAATCAGTTTTGATTATAAGGACAGGGCGGATAATGATGCGATCAAAACCATGACTATCTCATCTCATGAGTTCATCCGGAGATTTTTACTTCATGTGCTTCCAGAAAATTTTATGAAAATTCGATATTTTGGATTTTTATCACATAGAAATAAAAAACAGGCGATTAATCTGATAAGAAAGTTCATTGGTTCTGATATGCCTTTGCAAGAAAAAACAAAAGAAACTGTCCTTGAAATGATGCTGCGTTTAACAGGTCAGGATATTTCTTGTTGTCCAATGTGTAAAAATGGGAAAATGACTATTATTAAAGAATTACCAAATCAATTTTTAAATTCTTCCTGATAATGATTTTAATGGAAGTGCATGACACCAGAAATCGCCACATTAGCGACACCGGATAGTTATATCTAAAACAAAAAATGAGATGAAAATAAATGGAAAATATACATTCTCAGATGGGTATCATTTACAGAAAAGAATGGGGGAATCGTTTTCCCGAAACAAAAAGTTGTTGCTGAAAAATTATTTTGGATTAATTAATCAAGAGCAAATCATATAATCCCCATAGCCCTACCTTAACATTCAGTTCACACATTTTATCAATCATTGAAAAACGTTATGGCTATTTTGAAATCTTGGGCAATGATAGATAAAACGCTCTTCTATAAGTAGTGTGTAAGCTAATAGGATTAGCGCCACACTATAACTATAAAAATAGTATAATGGTTTGATAACAATGGGGACATTAGTCACTTGATATTTATTTAGCAATGATTTTCTCATGACCTAATTTACTAACTATTAATTATACGGATCTGTTTGTCTTGTAAATTTGAACGCTATTCGACCAGATAAATAAAACAATTTGATTCAAAAGTTCTGTAACAATATTTCAGAAATCAGTAAAGATATTTATAAATAAATTTTAATAAAAATATAATTGATTCAGAAAGGATTTGCCAGAATGTTTTTTATTGGAGACAGAGCAAATTGTTGTTCAGAGCC
>JABIYQ010000219.1 GCA_018702715.1 Desulfobacula sp.
AAGAGGTGATAATAAATAGTTCACATAAGTTATAACCTTAAAATAACGGGAGCATTAATCAATTTAACAATGAGGCGTGAATTTGGAATATTAATTTTTCTGGTTCTGCTATTTTCCCCCTGTCTTGTTTTTTCTCAGGATTTGTCCAAGGAATTAAAAGAAGGATTATATGCTCAATTTGATACCGGTAAGGGACAGATTATCTGTGAACTGTATTATAAACAAGCTCCTGTCACTGTTATCAATTTTGCAGGACTGGCCCTTGGGACAATTGCCCCGAAAAACAGCCCTTCAAAAAAATATTATGATGGCCTTATTTTCCACAGGGTGATCAAAAATTTTATGATTCAGGGTGGTGACCCTACAGGAACAGGCATGGGTGGCCCTGGATATAGGTTCCCTGATGAGTTTGTTGACCAATTAAAACATGATTCTCCCGGGATTCTTTCCATGGCCAATTCAGGACCTGGAACCAATGGCAGCCAGTTTTTTATTACCCATATAGCAACTCCCTGGCTTGACAATAAGCATACTGTTTTTGGACGGGTGATTAAAGGTCAGGATGTGGTTAATAAGATTAAACAAGGTGACAAGATTAATACCCTGACCATTATCAGGGTTGGAAAAGATGCCATGGAATTTAAAATAGACCAGGCAAGTTTTGATGCGGCTTTAAGATAAATTTAAATATAAAATCTTTTTACAAGAGCGGCATAAAGGCCATGTCTTTCATGATTTTTGCCTGCCGCAGTTTTAGATAGGGGCTGGGATTTTTGACTGACCATCTATGCGGGTTTGGCAAGATGGCTGTCATTAAGGCAGCCTGGGAAGAACTCAGGTGCTGAGCGCTTTTTGAAAAATATTTTAAAGAGGCTGCCTCGGCACCGGTAACGCCGGTCCCCCAATCCACTGTATTTAAATACATCTCAAGAATTCTGCGCTTGTCCCAAAAAAGTTCAATTAAAACAGTGTAATAAATCTCTGCTATTTTCCTGAAAACACTTTTGCTGGACAACAAAAATACGCTTCTTGCAGTCTGCATGCTGATGGTGCTGGCACCCCGCAATTTTTTCTTTTTGATCAGGGTTTTTAAAGCATTTTTTATTTCGTTGAAATCAAATCCTTTATGGGATAAAAACCGCTGGTCTTCAGCAGCAATGACAGCTTTTCTCAGATGGGGTGATATGTGCGCCATCTTTTTAAAATTATACTGTGGGCGCTTTTCAGGCTGTTTATTAATAATGGATTCTGCCCATTCCCATGCCACATTAGGTGTCAATGGAGGGTTGACGAATTTGAATGCCAGAACCTGAAGAATTGTAAAACAAAAAAGGGAAAACACAATTATCAATAGTGTTTTCCAGATCCGGGTTGAAATTTTTTTCTTTTTCTTTTTTTTCATTTTACTTTTGGGTTCTACTTATAAAGCGGATCGTTGTCAATTCCAAATCAGGACTTATAATTTAATTATATTCTTTTGATTATCCAAATTGGAGGTATAAGCATGGGACAAATATTTTCGATAACTAAAGACCAGACAGAAGAAATCATGAATTTCAATATAGATGACCCTGATTTTGATTTTTTACAGGCCAAACAAATGGCAAAAGACAAGGCCCTTGAAAAGTGTGATAATCCAATGATTCTTTCCTGGAAAAAGGGGAAGACTGGTGAGTCTTATCCTGATTATGAGTGCGGTGTGACAGATAGGCCTTTCTGGATAAGATATGCCGAGGGAAGGGGGGCAAACCTGACCATTGATTTTAATGATGGTGAATATGTGTTTATGATTTTAAAAATATAAAATTAAATCATCCCATTTTGTAAATTTAGATTATAGACAATTTTATTTGTGGTCCTTAGCTCTAAAGTAAAAGACTAGAATAAATCTATAATATTTTTAAGATCTTTTTTCCCTTCCTTTATTTCATCTTTAGTCAAGCCATCGAGCTCATGTGGAAACACCAGCCATTCATCACTTTCGTGCGTGTAGTAATCGGGTTTGATATCCACTGCACACATTGAAGGTTTGTACCAGGTACAGGCCACTCGAATATCAGAAGGTGCATTTAGTCTTGATTGTTTGCGTATTTGTTTTATCAATGCATCAACACTGCGTCCGGAATCAAAGACATCATCAACAATGAGTAAACCATCTTCTGAATTTGCGTTTTCAATCAGGTAATGTAAGCCATGAACACGAACTTTTTTGGACTGTTGATTGATGCCGTAATAAGAAGAGGTGCGCACTGAAATATGGTCAGTAGATATACCCTTATATTCAAAATATTCCTGGACAGCAATACCAATGAGTGTACCCCCTCTCCATATTCCAACAATAAATTGAGGGCGAAAGCCATCAATATAAATCTTATGAGCCAGTTTAAAAGAGCTTTCTAAAAGGTCCTGTGAAGTGATGTAAATTTTTTGCATATATTTAATCCAGAATTAAATAGTTATAATGTAATTTTTAAGGC
>JABIYQ010000354.1 GCA_018702715.1 Desulfobacula sp.
AGGGAACAAAAAGAACATAACTCTTTTTATTATAATAACATTATTAAAGGTGATCAGAAATGACGATTAAAATTGGGATTAACGGGTTTGGCAGAATCGGTAGGATGGTTTTTCGTGCTGCATTAAAGAATCCTGATGTGGAAGTCACAGCTATTAATGACCTGACTGATACAAAAACCTGTGCTCATCTCCTCGAATATGACTCTGTTCATGGACTTTTGGGAAACAAAGTATCTGTAAACAAAAGTTCAATTATTGTTGATAATAAAACCATCAATGTAACAGCGTTTAAAGATCCGGGACAAATCCCTTGGATGGATACCAATGTGGATATTGTTTGCGAGTGCACAGGTTTTTTTAGAGATCGTGAAGGAGCTTCTAAACATTTTTTAGGAGGGGCAAAAAAAGTTCTTATTTCAGCACCTGCCAACAATCCAGACATTACTATTGTGATGGGTGTAAACCATGATTTATATGACCCTGCTTCCCATAACATTATTTCAAATGCCTCCTGCACAACTAATTGTCTTGCCCCGGTTGCAAAAGTTTTGCTTGAAAATTTTGGGATTGTAAGCGGAATGATGACAACCATTCACTCTTATACAGGTGATCAGCGTATTCTTGATTTTCCCCATAAAGATTTAAGAAGAGCCCGGGCTGCCGGTCTCTCAATGATCCCAACGAGTACGGGTGCTGCAAAAGCTGTATCACTAGTGCTCCCTGAACTTGAAGGAAAACTAAATGGCATATCTGTCCGCGTGCCAACACCAAATGTGTCTCTGGTTGATTTAGTTGTGGTGACCCAAAAAGGCGGCCTTGAGAAAAAACAAGTGAATACGGCTCTGGAAAAAGCATCCAATGAAAACCTTACAGGCATATTAGGATTTTGTGACATCCCTCTTGTGTCGATAGATTTCAACTCTAATCCTCTGTCCTCAATTGTTGATGCAGGATGCACGGATGTAATTAACGGCAATATGGTAAAAATTTATTCATGGTATGATAATGAGGCTGGTTATTCCAATAGAATGATTGATCTTGCTGTCATGGTGGGAAAATCTTTATAATTTAATCGGAGGCCGAAAAATGAGCAGGACCCCATTAATTGCAGGTAACTGGAAAATGTATAAAACAGGCCCTGAAGCTGTAGAGACAGCCTTAACTTTATCCCGTCTTTGTTCAAAAATTCAAGATGTGGAAGTCATGATAGCCCCCACCTTTCTTTCGCTGCCATTGGTTGCAGCATCAATTGAGGGTACCAGAATTAAGATTGGGGCTCAAAATCTCTATTTTGAAAAACAGGGGGCTTTCACCGGAGAAGTATCAGCTGCGATGATTAAGGCTGCCGGAGCAGAATATGTCATCATCGGACATTCCGAAAGAAGACTTTATTTTGAAGAAACTGATACATCTGTATGCAGAAAAATCAAATCTGCAATTGAAGAAGGGTTGAAACCTATTCTCTGCATTGGAGAGTCGGAAACTCAAAGAGATGAAGAAAAAACTTTCTCAGTACTTGACAAACAGGTGTCGGATGGGTTAAAAGGCTTTGGTCCAGATGAGCTTGCACAGCTGGTTTTAGCGTATGAACCAGTATGGGCCATCGGTACTGGAAAGACTGCCAGTGTTGACCAGGTCGGACAAGTTCATCAATACTTGCGTTCTTTGCTTGAAAATTTATTTTCAAGCAATCTTGCCCATACAACACGAATATTGTATGGTGGTTCAGTCAAACCTGAGAATGCAAAAGACTTAATGAGTATTAAGGATGTTGATGGAGCTCTTGTTGGGGGAGCAAGCCTTGATGCAAATAACTTTATTAAAATTATAAAATATAAATAATATGACTACTTTAGTTCTCACATTACATGTTACATGCTGCATCTTGTTGATTTTGATCGTATTGCTTCAAAGCGGTAAAGGTGCTGAAATGGGCGTTTCTCTTGGTGGTGGAGCAGGCCAGACCCTTTTTGGTGCCGGCGGTCCTGCAACCATACTAACAAAAATAACCACGGGTGTTGCCATCCTTTTCATGGTAACCTCATTGAGCCTGGCTTATATGTCGGGTCATCGGGCTGATTCATCAGTTATGACCAAAACCTCAATACCTGCTGAACAGACCAGTAAATAAGATGTGAGATATAATGGAATTTAAATGGCCGGTTTACTCTTTACCTTTCAAGGCTTATTTTTCAATAGTTTCATAAAAAGACTCAATGCCGAAGTGGTGGAATTGGTAGACACGCACGCTTGAGGGGCGTGTGGGGAGACCCGTGGGAGTTCAAATCTCCCCTTCGGCACCAAAAATTTGCAAGCCACGGGCAATTATTGTTCGTGGCTTTTTTAATTTTATATATGAAGAAAAAACTCTAAAGAAACCAGATCAATCTTGAATTATTCCTAACCTTGTTTATATTACAGTATTATGAAGAAAGAAAAAAATAACATCCCACATGATCCGAAAAAAATTGAAAAAGAACTGGGTGAATTTTTAAATAAAAAATTTGGCGGCAATGTTAAAATCATTACCCCTTCAGTTCTTCCCCACCAGGAAACGTTTTCTGGAAAACCTTCTTTAAAAAAAAATAAAAATCTTATTAACTTTAATATCAAACCCAGAGAACTTATTGCGTATCTTGATCAGTATGTTGTAAAACAAACTAAAGCAAAATCAGTTCTATCAACAAAAATATGCACCCATTTTAACCGGATCAGGCATTCTCAAACCATGGGGAATGGGTTGTCCAAAATCACCGGAAATATTAAATCAAACATTCTGATGTTAGGCCCTACGGGAATTGGCAAGACATATCTAATCAAGCTCATTGCAAAAAAAATCGGAGTCCCTTTTGTAAAGGCTGATGCCACAAAATTTTCTGAAACCGGCTATGTTGGTGGGGATGTAGAAGATTTGATCCGGGACCTGGTAAAGGAAGCCAACGATGATATTCAGCTTGCCGAATGCGGAATTATCTATATTGATGAGATTGATAAAATTGCTTCAAGCCCAAGTGTAATTGGTGCTCAGGTTTCTCGAACAGGGGTTCAGAGAGCTCTTTTAAAACCCATGGAAGAAACAGATGTTAATTTAAAAGTTCCCCATGATCCAGTTTCCATGATGCAGGAATTGGAATCCTTTCAGAAAACAGGAAAAAGGGCAAAACAGATTGTAAATACGTCTAATATTCTTTTCATCGTCAGTGGCGCATTTTCAGAGCTTTCGAATGTCATCAGGAGACGATTATCTAGACAAAACATCGGGTTTGGCTCAAAACTTGTACAATCCAAAAAAGAAAATGAATTGTTAAAACTGACCAAAGCTGAAGACCTTGTTAACTTTGGATTTGAATCTGAATTTATTGGAAGGCTTCCTGTTAGATGTATTCTTGATACCCTTACCCAAGAAGACCTTTATTCTATTTTAAAAATGCCCAACAATCCAGTTATTTTGAGTAAAAGGCTTGACTTTAACGCCTATGATATAAAAATTATTTTTACTGATGAGGCCTTAAAAATCATAGCAAAAAGAGCATATGAAGAAAACACAGGGGCTCGTGGACTTGTCAGTGCGATTGAAGAAGCTTTGCTTGATTTTGAAGAAAAACTTCCATCCCATGATCTTTTAAAATTCACTGTTACAAAAAAAATTTTAGAAGATCCCAAAGGCTGTCTTATAGATTTTTTAGCAAAAAAGAATGCTTTAAAATGGGAAAATATTTATGAAAAAGCGCTCCTTAACTATAAAGATTATATTTCAAAATATATTAATGATAACAAAAAAATATTTTCCATACGTCATGGACTTACACTTTCACAAATCCGGTGTGATATGACAGCGCTTTATTTTTGTAACAATGTCATGGAAATTGAAGATGCCTTAAACAAAATTAAAAAAGTCCATGATTCAATCAAAGAAATTGAAATTGAAGTATTAAAAAGTTATAATTTAAATATTATCTTTGAAGAAGATGCAATTGATTTTTTAATTGAACAATTCATCAACCATAATGCAACAAATCATGAAATATTATCAAAAATTTATGATAATTATTATAATGGCTTTAATCTAATTCGTGAAAAAACAGGAAAAGATAGATTTTTCCTGTCAAAAAATGCCTTGATAGACAATGAAACCTATCTTAACGATCTTATCAGGAAAGAAATAACATGATTGGAATCTCAAAACTTTATTGCGCAACAGTAGAACCATCAGATGCATTAAGATATTCAAGAGAATCAGGGCAACTGCCCTCACATCTTTTGCAATTTTCAAAAGATAAAAAACCCGTTGTCGTCTGGAATATGACAAGACGCTGTAATCTTAAATGTGTTCATTGCTATGCCAGATCAGAAGATATTTCCTATGACAATGAGCTTAATCATGAACAAAGTATAACCATGATTGATGATCTGGCCGAATTTGGTGTACCCGTTCTTTTATTTTCAGGTGGAGAGCCCACTGTGCATCCAAGACTTGTCGAATATGCACAATATGCCGTCAGCAAGGGTATGAGAGCTGTTATTTCCACTAATGGGACCCTGATAACCAAAGAAAAGGCAAAAATTTTAAAAGAGATCGGGCTTTCCTACGTGGGGATCAGTCTTGACGGCCTGGAAGAAACCCATGATAAATTCCGAGGTGTTAAAGGATCTTTTAAAAAAGTCATGGCCGCCATTGAGAACTGCCAGCAAGTCGGCATCAAAGTCGGTTTGCGGTTTACCATTAACAAAAGGAATGTAAAAGACATCCCTGGAATTTTTGATCTACTTGAAGAAAAAAATATCCCCAGAGCCTGCTTTTACCACCTTGTTTATTCAGGCAGGGGATCAGAAATTGCCAAAGAAGACCTTTCCCATGAGGAAACTCGCAAAGTTCTTGATCTTATCATGGACAGGACAAAAGATCTTCATGATAGGAATTTACCAAAAGAAGTTTTAACAGTGGACAATCATGCTGACGGCCCTTATGTATACCAAAGGTTACTTGACGAAGATCCTGAAAGAGCGGCTGAGGTTCTTGAATTGCTTGAAATGAATGAAGGCAATAATTCCGGCCGTGGAATTGGATGCATCTCCTGGGATGGTGAAGTCCACCCGGATCAGTTCTGGCGGGAAAAAAGCCTGGGTAACGTCAAAGACAAACCCTTTTCCGAGATCTGGACCAACGTTGACAATGAATTTTTAATGAAGCTCAAAGAAAAGAAAAAATATGTAAAAGGTAGATGCTCCCAATGCAGATGGCTTGATATCTGCGGCGGAAACTTCAGGGCTCGTGCTGAGTCTGTTGCCGATGATCCCTGGGATAGTGATCCAGCATGTTACCTGACTGATGATGAAATCAAAAAGGAGAATTCATAATGCTTTTTCCAGATTTCCGTGGACGTAGATTAAGGGCAACCGATAATTTTAGAAGAATGATAAGGGAAACAAAACTTTCCTGTGATGATTTAATTCTTCCTTTATTTGCTATAGAGGGAAAAGATGTAAAAAAGCCCATTGAATCCATGCCCGGGCATTTCCAACTCTCATGTGACCATATTGTCAAAAAAGCAAAACAAGCCCATGATGCTGGTGTTCCGGCCATTATTTTATTCGGCATCCCTGACAAAAAAGATCCTTTGGCAACAAGGGCCTATGCTTCTGACGCCATTGTCCAAAAAACACTTAGAGAAGTGAAAGAAAAAGTTCCTGAACTTTCAATTATTACCGATGTCTGTCTTTGTGCGTATATGGATCATGGCCATTGCGGGGTTGTAGAAAATGGTATCATTGAAAATGATGCGTCACTTGATCTTCTTGCAAAAACCGCTCTTTCACATGCTAAG
The DNA here is from genome assembly GCA_018702715.1 of Desulfobacula sp. Lineage (GTDB taxonomy): Bacteria > Desulfobacterota > Desulfobacteria > Desulfobacterales > Desulfobacteraceae > Desulfobacula. The sequence goes on from JABIYQ010000354.1 coordinate 5,826, forward strand.
GCCGGTGCAGATATGGTAGCTCCTTCGGATATGATGGACGGAAGAATAGGTGAAATCAGACAAACCCTTGATGAAGAAGGATTCTCACACATTCCAGTGATGTCCTATGCCGTCAAATATAGCTCGGCATTTTATGGCCCATTCAGACAGGCTGCTGAATCGGCACCCCAGTTTGGTGACAGAAAAACCTACCAAATGGATCCTGCAAATTCCATGGAGGCTATCCGGGAAGCCACAATGGATATTGAGGAAGGTGCGGATATCATCATGGTAAAACCGGCGCTTGCTTATCTTGATATTATCTATCGATTGAAAACAGAAATCGATCTTCCCATTGCTGCATATAATGTCAGTGGGGAGTATTCAATTATGAAAGCCGGAGAAATGATGGGTTGGGTCAATGCAAAAGAACTCATTATGGAAACCCTTTTATCCATAAAACGTGCTGGAGCCGATATAATCCTGACCTATTCCGCGATTGAAGTTGCAAGGGAGTTAAATAAATAATGAACCATCCCCATGGACAGAGCCGTAACAGCCAGCCCAATACCCTTCGTCTGGTCGCCTGGGAAACCACAAGAAGGTGCAACCTTGCCTGCAAGCATTGCAGGGCAACAGCAGAAGACCATCCCTATGAGAATGAACTTGATACCCAGGCTGCTTTTAATTTATTAAAACAGATTAAAGAAGTTGGAGAGCCTATTATAATTCTAACAGGAGGAGAGCCGCTTTTAAGGGATGATATTTTTGATATTGCAGCATTTGGAACAAAATTAGGGCTACGCATGGTGATGGCGCCCAATGGAACATTGATCACCCATGATGTTGCCCAGAAGATGAAAGATTCAGGCATAAAAAGAATCAGCATCAGTCTTGATGGTTCAACTGCTGAAACCCATGATGCTTTCAGAGGAATAAAAAATGCCTTTGAAAAATCCATCCAGGGCATTGAGATAATCAAACAAGCCGGCATTGAATTTCAAATCAACACCACTATAACAAAAACTAATCTGGATCAAATACCGAAAATCTTAAAGCTTGCAGAAAATTTAGGAGCCGTTGCCCATCATATTTTTCTTCTTGTTCCAACAGGGCGTGGAAAATATATTGTGGACACTGAAATCAATGCAAGAGAATATGAAGAAACCTTAAACTGGTTTTATGACCAAAGTCAAAAAACAAGCCTCCAGCTTAAAGCAACCTGTGCACCACATTATTATAGAATTTTACGGCAACGAGCCAAAAAAGACGGCAAAAAAGTAACATTTGAGTCCCATGGCCTGGATGCAGTCACAAGAGGATGTCTTGCAGGAACGGGATTTTGTTTTATTTCCCATGTGGGCAGAGTGCAGACATGTGGTTTCCTTGATGTGGAATGTGGAGATATCACCAAAAAGAGCTTTAAGGATGTCTGGGAAAACTCCCAGGTTTTCAATACCTTGAGAGATTTTAATAATCTTGAAGGCAAATGCGGCATCTGTGAATTTAAACAGGTTTGCGCCGGGTGCCGGGCTCGAGCCTATGAGGCAACGGGCAGTTATCTGGCTCAGGAGCCTTTGTGTTCCTATAAACCCAAAAAAAACCAATAAATTATCGATCAAGGGCTGAATCATAACGTCTATAAAATATTCTTTCGGATTTACATGAAACCTGCTGCTGTGACAACTATCATCGGGGAGTCTTCTATGGCAAGGCCATCAGAAAATTTGGAATCAAGGTGATGGTGATATACTCAAGATATGCAGGAATATGAAACCCGGCTAAACCATAATATCCAAGGACCCATAAACACTCTTTTTTGCCATTAACTGTTTATTTTCCGGTTTTGATGGTTTTGATGGTAGAAAAGAGGGGCTATTAGCAACAAGGTTGTATG
>JABIYQ010000092.1 GCA_018702715.1 Desulfobacula sp.
ATAGACCTGGTACCTCCTCAGATCTATTATAATTCTATACGAAAGGCGGGCGGGGTATTATTTTAAAAATAAGGGGCGGGGTCTGCGGGATCGGGCGGGGTAAGCTCGCAACAAAACAAAACTCACTACATAACTGGCTATTGTTCTGTCTTTTCAGGGTCAAATGAATCCCTCAGAATATTAATAATAGTCTGCGCCATTTCAGAATAGGTATTGCTTATTTTTTTGTATTGAATTGGCCGAGGCAAGAAGGAAGCTTCAGCACCAAAATGAAATACTAAAAGAAAATATCGAGTTACAGGCGCAAATTGAACAAATCACCCAGCATGATCTGAAAAATTCAATCCAAGTCATGTTGGGAGCAGCTCAATTGTTATCTTCTGAATTACCACATCCTTTTGCTAAAGTTGCCTGAAAGCCTGAAATGGTGAGCATAACACGTAGAAAAGTTTTTAAGTGTTCTGACGGATATTTGAGGGTCCATTCTCACACTTAAAATTTTTCTGCTCAAGCGGTGCAAAAATGTGGTATATGATCAACGAAATAATAGTTTAACTTGCTTGGCTAGCTGTCCAAACAATGGGGCCCATCGCAAATAAACAGTCTGCATTAAAGGCAACATATGTCAATCATGATCATGGGAGGGGTAAATGGCATTAAAACCAGATAGTTCAATTGGAGGCAGCAATATTCATTACGGCTGGATCATCGCATTAACAGGCATGTTGGTACTTTTTTCCTGTCTTGGTTTAGGGCGGTTTTCTTTAGGGATGCTTCTGCCGTCCATGGGAGCGTCTCTTGATTTGAATTATTCCCAGATGGGACTCATTGGAACAGGCAATTTCGTGGGATACATGATTTCAGTTATTATCGCTGGTATTGTGGCGAAACGAATTGGTCCCCGCTGGACAATTACACTGGGATTGATCCTGGTGGGAAGCTCCATGATGTTTATCAGCCGGGTCACAGGATTCCTTGAAGTTATGATCCTTTATATGGCAACAGGTATAGGATCTGGTTTTGCAAATATCCCCATGATGGGTTTGGTTTCTCACTGGTTTTTAAAAACAAACCGCGGTCGAGCCGCAGGAGCTATGATCTCTGGAAATGGTCTTGCCATTGTTTTAACAGGAATGTTCATACCATGGATAAATTCTTCGTTGGGCGCAGAAGGATGGCGAACAGGATGGTTGGTCATAGGAATAATATCGGTCTTTATTGCCGGGGTTGCTGCGTTGTTATTGCGTAATGATCCAAAAGAAAAGGGGCTCAGTCCACTGGGTTCAAATGACGGGGCACCCATATCCCGTAATCAGGCTGCCGATGCTAAAGAAAATTCAAAATGGATAATGGTACATCTGGGCAGTATCTACATATTCTTTGGCGCGACTTATGCTGTTTACGCCACATTCATCGTCACTGCCATGATAAACGAAAGAGGCTTCGGTGAAGGAACTGCAGGGCAATTTTGGGCCGTTGTAGGAGCACTTTCTGTATTTTCAGGCCCTTTGTTTGGATGGATTTCCGACAAGCTGGGTCGGAAAACAGGTATGATGATCGTATACGGATTGTTCACAATTTCATATGTGTTGGTGGCAGCGGATCTCCCCAACTCATTTTTATACGCCTCCATTGGCATATTTGGTATATCGGTATGGAGCATCCCAACCATAATGTCTGCAGCTGTCGGTGATTATGTTGGTCCGGAAAAAGCAGTGAAAGCCATTGGCTTTATAACTCTTTTTTTTGGAGCCGGTCAAATTGCAGGCCCTGCTGTTGCCGGATTTTTAGCCGATACAACAGGTAGCTTTAGTATTGCATTCTGGCTGTGTGCTTTATTAACTGTAATTGCAATTATAGCAGCATATTTTTTGCGACCGCCAGCAAAATCCTAAAACAACTGATGTTTTGTAATTGTTCAGCTCATTAAAAAAATTTTCCCCAAAGCCCTGTCTGATGGATATTTGCAGAAGGTTAAGCGTTTAGCATCGAACAAAAATATCCATCAGACAGGGCGGCCTCAAGCGTAAAAGCTGAATATTTACATGTTTTTTTCAGAAAGCATAGATCAAGAGATAAAAAAAAGGTAAGAATCACATTGATGTGAACATAAATTTTTATGGAAATATTACAATTTTGATGCCATCACAGCAGCACCAATGGCACCATTTTCCTGGGCTAAATTCCCCACAATAAGTTTAAAATCAAGGCGTTTTTCTATGGCATTTACCATACCTTTATTTTTTGCCACACCCCCTGTCATCATTACAGGTTTTTTGATTTTAATTTTATTGGCAAGGATAGCAACCCGGGCAGCTGCTGATTCATGAATTCCTGCAATTATGTTTTCTCTTCTTTCTTGCTTTGCAATCATGGAAATGACTTCTGATTCTGCAAACACGGTACATATGCTGCTGATCTTTGATGGTTTGTCTGCCGCAAGGCTGAAGTCACCCAAAAATTCCAGGTCTACTTCCAGGGCCTTGGCCATGACTTCAAGAAACCGTCCTGTGCCTGCAGCACATTTGTCATTCATGGCAAAGTTTTCC